>DATDDN010000104.1:0-7006 GCA_036523795.1 Gallionellaceae bacterium
CGGGGCATATACAGCGCCGGGTTCAGCCCGCGCCAGATGGGCAACGGAGGCAACCGCCTAAATTACGAGCTGTATACCGGGCCGGCGCATACCACCATCTGGGGCGATGGCAGCAGCGCGACCGCCTTCATCTCCGACACGCTCAGCGTCCTGCCCGGTGGCGCCAGCCGCGACCATATCGTGTACGGCCGCATCCCGGCCCGCCAGACATCGGCCGCAGTCGGCGGCTACAGCGACAGCATTACGATCACGGTCAACTACCAGTGAAGCGCGGATTGTCCGCGGCGGCTTTTCGGGCGGCACAGCGCCTTGCATATGGCTGCAGGCTGACTGCCGGTGCGATCGCGTGATCGAAGCATCGTGCCGGCCATCCGCCTGCAGTGATGCAGAGCGGATGGGGAGACGGGTAGAATGGCGCAATGAAGCCAGCCGTGGCTGCCCCGGCCGAAGCTGCGTTGAAATCGTCAATCAGAATCATCAGAAAAAGACACCTGCATGGAAATAATGCCTACCCTCATAGCCCTCGCTCTCCGCACCGGCTTGCGCTCCAGCCTGTTTATCCTGGCTTTGCCTCTGCTTGCACACGCAAGCCTGCCCCAGTCATCCAGCGTGCCCGGTGGTGTTGCGGTGGTGCCGCTCGGCAGCGCCGCAGCCAGCGCCAGCAAGCCGCAGACATGGCTGGACAAGCAGCCCGTGCTGGTGACGTCGGATCATGATCAGTGGTACGCGGTGGTCGGCCTGCCGCTTGACATGGCGCCCGGCGCGCATGAGCTGAACGTCAGGATCGGCAAGGAAGCAACAACCCGATCCTTCGTGGTCCATGCCAAGCGCTACCCCGAGCAGCACATCAAACTCAAGGACAAGAGCAAGGTGGAGCTGTCGGCCGCAGACCTGGCCCGCGCCGAACGCGAGATCGCCGTCATCAAGGAACTCAAGGGCCACTGGAGCGATGCGCCTGATACCGACCTGGCGTTCATTGTTCCTGCGGAAGGCAGGCTGGCCAGCCGCTTCGGCCTGCGTCGATTCTTCAATGGCGAAGCGCGCCTGCCCCATGCCGGTCTTGATATGGCAGTGAACATCGGCACGCCGGTCAAGGCAAGCGCACGGGGCAAGGTGCTCGCGGTGGACGATTATTTCTTCAATGGCAAAACGGTCTTCGTTGACCATGGCAATGGTCTGATCACCATGTATTGCCACCTTAGCCGGATCGACGTGCAAGCCGGCGAGGCTGTCAGCAAGGGACAGAGGCTCGGCCTGTCCGGAAAGACAGGACGTGCCACCGGCCCGCATCTGCACTGGAGCGTGATACTCAACGGGGCAATGGTTGATCCTGAATTGTTCGTCCCTGCGCGGAAGCTCGGCCAATGAGGAGCAGCTGCGCCTGGCGTTGGATTTTGCCGTCGGCCCGGTTGCAGTAGTGAAAAATTAGCGTTAAGGAATTGCGTCTGATTTGTCGTTCCCGCGCAGGCGGGAACCCGGTTAAATCAACTGGATCCCCGCCCGCGCGGGGATGACGACTTAAACAGGGTTTCCTCGATGCACCCTAGTAGAGCATGTCCTTGCTGAGGCAGACTTTCCGGGTGTCGACGGTTGATGCATAGGCGGGGTAGGTCTTTATCCTGTTTTGCGCGCCACTTGGGGTTTTTTCCACCATTGAAACCACGCATTGCTGGTTTTCCATCTTGAGGCTCAGGGTGTACTCATTGCCCTTGGCGGCATAGAACAGGCCAAATTCATTGCAGCTGATGTTGTCACCTTCCCTTGAAACGTGAAAGAAGATATCTCTGCCACCTTCTATGTCCAGAGTAAAATCCTTGTCGGCAGTGGCGGGCAAGATGTTGCCGGCAAATTCACCGCACCCCCTCTTGTTGTTTATCGCCAACTGCGCCTGCCCATTCCTCCATTGATCCGAGGATACCGGGAAAGTGAGGGACGTGAAGGAGCCTGGCTTCCGTGCGACAGGCGCCTTGGTGCCGGCACATCCGGCAACGGTGAGGGCGATAAGCGAGAGAACGAATATTTTCCTGAACATGGAGATGATCCTTTTCGTTTAAAAGCTGGGTAAGCAGGGCGTGTGAACACGCCCTGAATGATGCTCGTATACGTCTGGAGGCAAGTCCGGGACAACGCGATCTCGTCCGGCTTGCTGCCCTCGTGTGGGGCGTATCTTACCCCGGCTGCACTGATTCCGACAGAAGGTTCCAGGTCTGGCTCAGTGTTGCCTGCTCTTGTCAACCGGCGTGGTGCCGGATGTTGATGTGACCCCCGCATCAAAGCCAGGGGCAGGGTGGTGATGGGTACTATTAATCAATCGCTTATTGCGCCAGGCCTGGAGTTGGATGGGCACGTCACGGTAGCCGGCATGTAGCCCTGAATGACTCCAGCCTACACAATACGCTTGGGGGCATTACTGAATTGCGGTAGTCATAATACGGGCATTCATTTATATGAATGCCTGTTCAGTTCTTATAACTTGATTTGCCAGCACAGATGCTCACTTCTCGACATCTGCCAAAACAGTTATTTGACGAGGCAATGATGGGTGACGAACGCACAATCCATCGTGGAATTCCGTTGGAACTGCAATTGAAGTTTACGCAGTTCGCCATGGACAATGCTTCCATCGAAATCTGCTGGATAGGTCACGATGCACGGATCTACTATGCCAATAATTTCGCCTGTTCCCTGCTGGGTTACAGCAGGCACGAGATGCTCAAGCTGTCCATTCCCGACATTGATCCGAACTACCCCATCGAGCGATGGAACGAGCACTGGCAAAGCCTTAAGCACCACAACACTCAGACATTTGAGAGCCTGCACCGGCGTAAGGACGGCGTATTGATCCCGGTTGAGGTCACCGCGAACTACGTCTGTTCCGACGGCTATGAATTCAGCGTGGGGTTTGCCAAGGACATCACGGAGCGGAAGCAGGCCGAGGGCTCGCTGCATGAGAAGGAGGAATTCTTTCGCATGATCAGCGAAAACGTCGATGACTTCATCGCCGTGCTTGACCTTGAGGGCAGGCGCCTCTACAACAACCCCTCATATGCCGGTCTGTTTGGCGGCATCGAGGCGCTCAAGGGAACAGACTCATTCAGCGAAATACACCCGGATGACAGGGAGCGTATCAGACAGCTATTCAGGAAAACGGTGCTCACTGGTGTAGGCCATCGGGCGGAATTCCGCTTCGTGTTGCCAAACGGCAGTGTGCGCTATATGGAATCCAGCGGTGCATTGATCAGGAGCAGCCATGGTGACCCGCTGCGCGTGATCGTCATATCCCGTGATATCACGGAACGAAAACAGACTGAAATCCTAATCCGCGATCTCGCATTTCATGACCCATTGACCAAACTCCCCAATCGGCGCCTGTTGCGCGACAGGCTGGAACAGATGATGGCGATGAGTGCGCGTAGCGGCCTGCATAACGCACTGATGTTCATTGATCTGGATAATTTCAAACCACTCAACGACGGGCATGGGCATGACGCAGGCGACATGCTCCTGATTGGCGTCGCAGCGCGCTTGCGCAGCTGCGTGCGCGAGATGGACACGGTTGCGCGATTCGGCGGCGACGAATTCATGGTGTTGCTCAACGATCTGGATGAGGACAAGGATGAATCGGCAGGCAAGGCTGCAGCCATCGCCGAGAAAATCCGCACCGTGCTGGCTGAGCCTTACCAGCTACCCGTTTTTCGCGAGGGAAAAGTGGAGGGGACAATCGAGCATCGCTGTACGGCGAGCATCGGCGTTGCCCTGTTTATCGATCACGACAGCAATGCCGAGGAAATTATCAGGCGTGCAGACGGTGCCATGTACCAGGCCAAGGAGGCCGGGCGCAACCAGGTCAAGTTTCACCGCTCAACGCAGTGAACCTCCGCTCCGGCGCGGGCATGCACCTTATCGCGTGGCAGAGGGCAGCCAATTCATATCCCGCCAGAGGAAATTCTCATTCGATCAGGTGTCGGGCCTGCCTGCTTGCGGGCCTGGAGGCCTTGGCTTTCCTTGATGCTTCGTGGTCCACTTTCATGAATCCTGGAATTTCCTTGCTCCCAGAGTGCGCAAAGTCCCGCGCCACTTCTGCATAAGCCTCTGCCTGCGCCACGGCGAGGCAGTCGGTCATGCCCCGATACACCAGCTCAAACAGCCGATCCAGCGCAATCTGGTGGGTCTTGCCGGTGGTGGCGTAGAGCCAGTCGGCAAACTGCAGGAAGCGCGCAAACGGGCTGCCGCCCAGCAGCAGCGGCAGGGCGTGCGGGAAGCGGCCGGAGTTGGCCACCAGGTCCCAGTAGCGGGCGAAGCGTACCAGGCGCTGCATGGTGGGGAAGTCGATGCGGTCGGTGGCGAGCACGGTGTAGGGCGCGTAGGGCGTGTAGCGCATATCGAACGCAGCAGTATGGCGGATGATGGGCGTGCCGCGCAGGCGCTTGAGCACGCCCACCTGGATCTCCTGCTGTCTCAAGGCAACCAGGCGATCGAAGCCCTGCGCGAAGCTGGTCACGTCCTCTCCGGGCAGGCCGATGATGAGGTCCACGTGGATGTGCGCATGGCTCTCGGTGCGCAGCCAGCGCAGATTTTCTTCCGTCTTGGCCGTGTCCTGCTTGCGCGAGATCAGCGCTTGCACCTCCGGGTTGAAGGTCTGTATTCCCACCTCGAATTGCAGCGAGCCTGGCGGAAATTTCACGATCAGCTCCTTCAGCGCGTCCGGCAGGTGATCGGGGATCACTTCGAAGTGCACGAACAGCCTGTCGTCCAGCCGCGCCAGGAAGAATTGCAGGATGCGTACACTGGCCTTGATATTGAGGTTGAAGGTGCGATCGACGAACTTGAACTGGCGTGCGCCGCGCTCATACAGCCTGGCAATCTCGGCGAGGAACTGGTCGAGGTCGAAGGCCCAGGCCGTCTTGTCCAGCGAGGACAGGCAGAACTCGCACTTGAACGGGCAGCCGCGCGAGGCTTCCACGTACAGGGTGCGGTGCGCGATGTCGTCGTCGGTATAGAGAGCGTAAGGCAGCTTGATCTCGGTCAGCGGCGGCTGTATGCCGGGGATGATCTTCTGCGCCTGCGGGCGCTTCTGCAGCAGCTCGCGGCACAGTTTGGGAAAGCTGATGTCGCCCCAGCCGGTGATCACGTAGTCGGCCACGCGCACGATCTCCTGCTCCTCGCATTCGTGGCTCACCTCAGGCCCGCCCAGCACCACGGTGATTTCCGGCGCCACGCGCTTGAGCAGGGCGGCCACGCGTGTGATCTCGGCCACGTTCCAGATGTACACGCCCAGGCCCACAATGCGCGGCTGCGCGGCGACGATGGCCTCGATGATTTCTTCCGGCCGGTTCTGCAGCACGAATTCCATGATCTGCGTGTCCTGCGCCAGCTCGCCCATGTTCGCGGCGAGATAGCGCAAGCCGAGCGAGGCATGGGTGTAGCGCGCGTTTAGGGTGGCGAGGACGATGGTGGGCATGCGTGTTCAGTGTGGTGCGGGGTGGCCATTTTACGCTACTTCCTGGGAGGCAACGTTTCCCGGCGTCCCCATCGACACAACAAGTGAACATGCCGACGAGCATGGTAGGGCGGGT
The DNA here is from genome assembly GCA_036523795.1 of Gallionellaceae bacterium. Lineage (GTDB taxonomy): Bacteria > Pseudomonadota > Gammaproteobacteria > Burkholderiales > Gallionellaceae > 39-52-133. The sequence goes on from DATDDN010000104.1 coordinate 5,577, forward strand.
CACACCCGCCTTTCGTTGAGTGGCATCGGCGGTTGGGCCCCCCCTACGGGCTGATCGGCGAGATACGCCCGTTTCCGATCTGCAACAAGCGCAACCGGGTGGCGCCCGCCCGCACGGGGAATGGCGCTGGAGGCGGCATTGCGACAGGTCGGGCTGCTATACTCCTCGCCATGAGCACCCCGCAACCCAACAACCCCCTGCACGGCATCACCCTGGAACAGCTGCTCACCCGCCTGGTCGAGCATTACGGCTGGGTCGAGCTGGGGCGGATGATCCCGATCAACTGCTTCAACAACGACCCCAGCATCAAGTCCAGCCTCAAGTTCCTGCGCCGCACGCCGTGGGCACGGCAGCAGGTGGAGGAGTTGTACCTCGCCACGCGCTGGTAGTCGGCAACAGGGCGGGAGCCGTCCCGCTTTGCTATAATCCGCGCCTTCACAATCAATTGAATCAAGCATGAGCGTTTTTGCCTGGATTTTGGCTGCCACCATCGGCGGCGGCGTGTTGAGCGTGCTGGGCGCTGCCCTGTTTGCCCTCAATGCGCGATCCCAGCACTGGGTCGGGTCCATGGTGAGCTACGCCATCGGCGCCCTGCTCGGCGCGGTGTTCCTCGAAATTCTGCCCGAAGCCATCCACCTCACCCGCAATGTCGCCATGCTGAGCGGCACCGTGCTGTTTGGCATCCTGCTGTTCTTCATCCTGGAGAAACTGGTGCTGTGGCGCCACTGCCACCACGAGCAATGCGAAGCACACGAGCTGCATCAGCATGAGGCGAACGACCACGGCCGCAGCGGCATGATGATCATGGTGGGCGACACTTTTCACAACTTTGTCGATGGCGTCATCATCGCCGCGGCCTTCCTCACCGATATGCATCTTGGCGTGGTGACCGCGCTGGCCATCATCGCCCATGAAATCCCGCAGGAGGTGGGAGACTTCGCCATCCTGCTGCACTCCGGCTTTACCCGCATGCGTGCGCTGTACCTGAACCTGGTGTCCAGCTTTGCCGCGGTGCTGGGCGGCATCCTGGGCTACTTCACCCTGCATACCGTGCAGTCGTGGATACCGTCGCTGCTGGCACTGGCGGCAGCCAGCATGATCTACGTGGCGGTGGCCGACCTGATCCCCGGCCTGCACAAACGTGCGCAGCTGAAGGACACCTTGCAGCAGGTGGTGCTGATCCTGTTGGGCGTCGGCACTGTGGCGCTGATGGGTGCGCTGCTGTCCGAATAGATTTTTGGTCCGCAGATTACGCAGATTGATTGATTCCCGGGTTCTGAATCTGCGTCAATCTGCGGACAACGCTTTTGATTTTAGGTAATAACACATGAGCAAACCAAACAAACCGGCCCCCAACAAACCAGCCAAAGTAGGCTTCGTCTCGCTGGGCTGCCCCAAGGCCACGGTCGATTCCGAGCACATCCTCACCC
>DATDDN010000105.1:0-23129 GCA_036523795.1 Gallionellaceae bacterium
GCACAGTCCAGCGCCCCTCGCCGGAGTCTTGCACGAAGCCGCTGTAATTCGACAGGTCGGGATTTCGCGCCAGCGCATCCGCCGACAGATCCAGCAGCCAGGAAGTGACCACGCTGCCGCGGCGCCAGAGTTCGGCGATGTCGGGCAGATTGAAGCCGTAGCGCTGGTCGGCCGGCAGCGCGTCGGTATCGGCATGCTTGAGGATATCGAAGCCCTCGGCGTAAGCCTGCATCAGGCCGTACTCGATACCGTTGTGCACCATCTTGACGAAGTGCCCGGCGCCGGACGGACCGCAATGGAGCCAGCCCTGCTCTGCGCTGCCGCCGGAGGTTCGCCCCGGCGAAGGCGGAATGCCGGAGCCGCCGGGTGCCAGCGTGCGAAACACCGGCTCCAGGCGCTGGATCGCGGCGGCTTCGCCGCCCACCATCAGGCAGTATCCGCGCTGCAGGCCCCAGACGCCGCCGCTGGTGCCTGCATCGACATAGTGGATGCCGCGTTCGGCGAGCACCTTCGCTCGCCGCACATCATCCTTGAAGTAGCTGTTGCCTCCATCGATGATGACGTCGCCGGCGGAGAAATAGCCGGCCAGTTCCATCACTGCGCTTTCGGTGATGTCACCCGCCGGCACCATGATCCAGGCCGCGCGCGGCGGAGTCAGCGCCTCCGCCAGTTCGCGCAGGCTGGCTGCGCCGGTCGCACCTGCGCCAACCAGTTGCGCCACCGCTTCCGCATTTCGATCGTACACCACGCAGTCGTGGCCGCCCTGCATCAGGCGGCGCGTCATGTTGGCCCCCATACGCCCCAGTCCCACCATCGCGATCTGCATCGTGGTTCCTCCTTGTCGGTTGATTAACAAGCCAGCGTGCGGACATTCCAGCCGCGTTCAGCTGAAACCAGATCATACTCGCTCATACGCGCCGCGGTGCACATGCGCCACTGGGGTAGATACTGCATATGCAGAGCGAGCTGAACAGGATTAAGATGTTCAAATTAAAGACCATCCGTGCCGCGAGCAGGGATGGCCTGAACCGCCAGTGCGCATAGTCTTGCGCCAGCCGGCGCGTCGACCACCCCGCACGGGAGGATGCCATGAAAGCAGTGCCTGCCTTGAACGACACCCTGTTTGTCCTGTTTGGTGCCAGCGGCGATCTGTCTTGGCGCCTGGTGGTTCCAGCCCTGTATAACCTGTTCCTTGATCGTCGGCTGCCGGAGCGTTTCCGGCTGCTGGCGACAAGCCGCGCTGAATCCAGCGACACGGCCCTCATCGAACACTACCGTCAAGGCATCGCGGAAAATTCGCGCCGCGGAGCCCCGCAGGAGGATGCCTGGCACACGTTCTCCAGCATGATCCGGCAGGTGAAAGTCGATCCACACAACGCGGATGACTTCAGGAACCTGTCCACCGCCATGGATGCCTATGAAGCGGAATGGGGCAGCAAGGCCGAGCGCGTGTTCTACCTGGCGACGCCGCCCGCTTCGTTCGCACCGATCGGCCTCAATCTGAACGCAGCCGGGCTGGTTCAGGATCGCGACCGTGTGCGTCTGGTTGTGGAAAAGCCGCTCGGCAACGACCTCGCTTCCTTCCACGAAATCAACGACGCACTGGGGCGCATTCTCGAAGAGCGCCAGATCTTCCGCATCGATCACTACCTCGGCAAGGAAACCGTACAAAACATTTTTGCCATGCGTTTCGCCAACCCTATCTTCGAACCGATATGGAACCGGCGTTACGTGGACCACGTCACGATCACCGTCGCCGAGACCCTGGGGGTGGAGAAGCGCGGCGCTTTTTACGAACACACGGGCGCGCTGCGCGACATGGTGCAGAACCATCTGTTCCAGTTGCTGTGCCTGGTCGCCATGGAGCCGCCGGTGGCCTACGATGCCGATGACATCCGCGGCAAGAAAGCCGATGTGCTGCGCGCGGCACGCCCGATACCCAGCGATGCGGTGAACAGTTTTGCCGCACGCGGACAGTATTTTGAAGGCTGGATACAGGGGGCGAAGCTGGCTGCCTACCGCGACGAGCCCAACGTCGATCCGCACTCGCACACCGAGACCTATGCCGCACTCAAGGTGTATATCGACAACTGGCGCTGGCAGGGCGTGCCTTTCTATCTGCGCACCGGCAAACGCCTCACCGCCAGCGTGTCGGAGATTTCCATCCGTTTCCGGGATGTCCCGCATCGCGCATTTCCTGCCTCCGCGGGGCTGAACTCGCAACCGGTCAGGCTGATCATCCAACTGAGCCCGGAGGAAGGCATCGTGTTCAAATTCATGGCCAAGGAGCCCGGGCCGCGGCTGCGCCTGCATCCGGTCGATATGCGCTTCAGCTACAAGGATGCCTTCAATGTCGAGTCGCCCGCCGCCTACGAAACCCTGCTGTGGGATGTCATGGTCGGCGACGCCACGCTGTTCATGCGCGCCGATCAGGTTGAGGCGGCGTGGAAGCTGCTGATGCCTGTCCTCGATGTGTGGGCAGAGAACCCTGCGCCGGACTTCCCCAATTACGCAGCCGGATCATGGGGGCCCGAATCGTCCGACCTGCTGATCGCGCGCGATGGCCACAGCTGGATGACGCCGACCATCACGCGGACCTGAGCTGCGCATCGCGAGCGGGATAGAAAATGTGCAGCGAACCCGAGCAAGGCATGAACACAGACGCGCCCGGCAGCCCGGGCATCGCGCCCACCTGGTGCAGCAGCGCCAAGGAGGCGGTGGGGTGCGCGCTGGGGCCTTCGCGTTTGTGGTTCACCGTGGGCGGCGGCATCATCAACGAAGTGTACTACCCGCGCGTCGACCTTCCGCAGATTCGCGACCTTGGCTTCATCGTCGCCGACGATGAGGGGTTCTGGGTGGAAGTGAAGCGCCTGGACCACCACAAGCTGGTCTGGGTTACACCGGGGATTCCTGCGATCGAGATTCATCACCAGCATGATCGTTTCACGCTGCGGCTGAGGATCGTGCCCGACAGCCATCGCGATGTGTTGCTGGTGGAGGTCCAGCTCGAAGGCGAACCCGGCCTGCGCCCTTATGCCCTGCTCGCCCCGCACCTCGGCGGCAGCGGCTACAACAACCAGGCCGAGACGAACACCTATCGCGGCCGCCAGGTGCTGTGGGCCGAACAGGGCCCGTTTGGCCTTGCGCTGGTGGCCGTGGACACGAGCCAGCGCGATGCCTGGGTCCGCGCGAGCGCCGGCTACGTGGGAAGCAGCGATGGCTGGCAGGATTTCTTTCGCCATGGGCGCATGCAATGGCGCTACGCGCGTGCCGGGCCCGGCAATGTCGCGCTGATGGGAGAGCTGCCGCGGCAGGCGACGCTGGCGCTGGGATTTGCCGGCAGCAAGGAATCCGCCGCCACGCTGGCGATCTCCGCGCTGCTGTGCCCGTTTGAGGAGCCGTGGCAAAAACTGCTGGACGACTGGTCGGCCTGGCACCGGCGCCGCGAAGAACTGTGCGACGCGCAGAAAGGCATCCCCGCTTCGCTGCGTTCCCAGTTCTTCACCTCGGCCATGGTGTTGCGCACCCATCAGGACAAGAGCCATCCCGGCGCGATGGTCGCGAGCCTGAGCGTCCCGTGGGGCAACACGCGCGACGAACGCGGCGGCTACCATCTGGTGTGGCCGCGCGATCTGGTAGAGAGCGCGGGTGCACTGCTGGCGCTCGGCGCCGAAGCCGAGGCACGCAGCATCCTGCGTTACCTGATTGCCACCCAGCATGCCGACGGCCACTGGTACCAGAACCAGTGGCTGGGCGGCAAGCCCTACTGGCAGGGCGTTCAGCTCGATGAAGCCGCGTTCCCGGTCATTCTTGCGGCGCGCCTGGCACGGCGCAAGGCGCTGCATGGCATCGAGGTCACCGGCATGATCGCCCGCGCACTCGGCTTCATTGCGCGCACCGGCCCGGCCAGCCCGCAGGACCGCTGGGAAGAGGACAGCGGCATCAACGCATTTACCCTGTCCATCTGCATCGCCGCGCTGGTGGAAGGGGCCGCGTGGCTGGAACCCGCGGGGCGTGGGTTTGCACTCGCGCTGGCGGATTACTGGAACGCGCACATCGAGGACTGGACCGCGGTGTATGACACGCCCCTCGCGCGGACGAATGGCGTGCGCGGTTACTACATCCGTAACGCGCCGGCAGCCTATGAGAACAATCCGCGCGCCCTCTTCGAGGTCTTGCCGATCAAGAATCGCGTCCATGATCCGGCCTTGTCCGCGGCGGAACAGGTGGGCGTGGATTTTCTGCAACTGGTGCGCTTCGGTTTGCGCCCGGCCGATGATCCGCTGATTCTCGACAGCATTCACATCATCGACAAGCTGCTCAAGGTCGATACGCCGCACGGCCCTTGCTGGCACCGCTATGTGGGCGACGGCTACGGCGAGTATGCGGACGGAGCAGCATTCGACGGTGCGGGGCGCGGCCGCGCCTGGCCGCTGCTGACGGGCGAGCGCGGCCACTACGAACTCGCGGCCGGCAAAGATCCGCTGCCGTACCTGGAAGCGATGGCGGCGATGAGTGGTGCCGGCGGCATGATTCCGGAGCAGGTGTGGGACAGCAGCCCGATTCCCGCAAAGGCGCTCCACTTTGGCCGCCCGACCGGGTCTGCCATGCCGCTGGCCTGGGCGCATGCCGAATACATCAAGCTGCTGGCCTCGCGCCAGCAAGGCCATGCCTACGACCGGCCGCACGCAACCTGGCAACGCTACCAGGGCAAGCGGCCCGCAATTGAGCATGCCATCTGGCTGCAACAGGCGCAGATTGCGGAGATCGCCGCCGGGCAGACTTTGCTCATCGGATTACCGGTGCCAAGCATCATTCACTGGAGCAGTGATGGCTGGCAAACCGCGCAAGATACTGCGGCCAGAAACACCGGCCTTGGGCTTCATGTTGCAGAACTCGAAACAGGCGCGCTGCGTTCAGGGCAGCGTATCGATTTCACCTTCCACCGCATGGATACGGGCGAATGGCAGGAGTGTGACTACGCGGTGGTGGTGAAAGACCGCTAGTTGGCTTTGGGAATTTAGCGCGCAGGCAGACTCGCCGCGTCCATCTGCCTGGCGACAAAGTCTTCCAATCATGCGATCTGCGTGTCCGCTGCGCCAGCCCGCTACCCGCCCCGCATAATAACCCTGCTATGAACGTTGACAGTCATTTGACGCTTCCCTATGATCCCTAGCGGAATTGCTTTAATGATGTCGTGACAGGTCTTGCCTTTCACCCCGCTATCCACATCCATTCCTAGACGCGAATCGCAACGCGCAAAAAGCCATTCTCTGATCTGCAATTTTGTCTGAATCAACTGCAGGCTTGCCTGCAGCTCAAAAAGGGGAAACGCCATGTTTCAATTGCAGCGCTACTTCTCTGGCGCGCGCCTGATCAGCCATTCGACAAAGCACAGCGAATGCTCACCATCCAGTATTGCCCGCTCGCGGGCAATATTTTTTTCTGCGTTCCTTGCGGCAAGCGCGACAGCCTTTGCGGCGGAAGCGGAAGGCCCCAGCGCTCAGATCGCGCCGGCGAGCGTCTCCGCACGCGGCGAGCAATCGGCAGTGCTCTCGCTCAAGGCCTTCGGCCGCTACTCGGTCACGGTAGAGAGCTCGCAGGGCGTGGCGCTGCAAGCCGTGGACAAGATGTCCGGCGCGGGCCCCATTGTCGGCACGCCCGGCAAGCAGGACGGCCGCCTCGACCTCTTCCTGGACAGGGGCTCGTACAAGATCGTGACGCGCGCAGCCAAACAGGGCAGCGGCCGGGCCAAGCTGGCGGCGCACTCCTTCCGCGAGCTGAATGGCGCCCGCCCGCCCCGCATGGTTGAAGAGAAGCTGGAGCGCGCAACGCTGGGAGACTTCGAGCAGCGCTCCTACTGGCTGGAGGTCAAGGAACAGCGCACCGTTGCCATCGAGGCGGCCGGACGCCACCTGGCCGACCTGCGCCTGTGGCGCGACGGCGTATGGCTGGTTGAGACCACGCCGGAAATGTCCGCCAGCCAGGCCCGTGTGGACCACCCGCTGTCGGTGGCGCGCTTTACCGCGCGCCTCGAGCCCGGGCTGTACCTGGTCACGGCCTATGGCGGCCCCAGCCAGCCGTGGACCGATGCTTCCGAGGAGAAGCCCTTCCTGTTGCGCTTCGGCATTCCCAAAGCGCCCGCCACCTTGCGCCAGCAGTTCACCATGGGCGAATTCGGGGTCGAACGTTTTCTGGTCCCGTCCGGGCCCAATTTCTTCCGCCTCGAGTTGCCGGTTGCGGCCAACGCCAGCCTGCAGGTCAGCTCGTATGACGAGGGCAATCCGTTCCAGGCGAATGGCCCGTCCGCCAGCATCGACAAGCGCTCGCTGCCGCCGGTTGTCGAGCTGGGCAACGTCGGCAGCAGCGGACTCAGGGTGGTCACCGTCACCATGGAGGCGGGCAAGTCCTTCGTGCTGCAGCATTTCAACGCGGCCAGCTCCACCACGGTCAACGCCGGCGCCAACTACTGGATCAGCTCGATTCATGCCGGCCACGCGGATGATTCCATCGGCGCCACCGCCATCCTCACCCGCAGCGGCCCCTACATCCCCGAGGAGTACGTTGATGCCCAGGTGGTGGAGCTGGCGCGCGGCAAGACATGGCACCGTCGCTTCAACCTGCTCGACGAGCTGACGCTGTTCGTGAAGGTGAACGAGACGTCGAAGATCAGCGTGGTGGGCCAGGGCGTCAAGGCGCGCTACCGTTTCGAACCCTTTGTCACCTCGCGTCCGCGCGACTACAAGACGCCGAACTGGCAGGAAAGCGGCCACGAGTTCGAGCTGGACCGCGGCCTGTACGTGCTGACCGTGGACCCGGAAACAAGAGGCATCCTCGACCTGCAGCTGCTGCCGCCGGGCAGCCTATTGACCAAAGCGATGTCTTTCGTGTCCAACCTCACCGCGGAAAAGAACCAGTCCGGCGAGCCCGACGTTCCCTCCAAGGAAGGGCTCACCCCGGTCAACGCCGTGGCGCGCTTTGCCGACGCCCGGCTGGGCAACGCGGGTTACTACACCGTATACCTGAATCGCCAGCCCGGCGTAGCCTCCGGCATCGTGGTGCGCTCGCTGCCGATCAACCTGGATGAGGCCTTGCCGGTTACGCAGCGCGCCGGCGAACGCCTGACCATCCCCGTGCAGGTTTCGGAACCCGGCACGCTGCGCGCGATTGCCGAGGATGGCCGTACGCTCGAGATCGCGCTCGACAACGGCAAGAAGGGAGCCGCTCTCGACGTGGGCGCCGGCCTCTACAGCGTGACCATCAGGGAAACCAATGCCGTGCAGGACTATTCGCTGGCGCTGGAGCCCACGCGCCTGTCCAGCAAGACGCCGCTGCCTCCCATGCCGGATGCAACGCTGGCCAGCCTGCCAAAGTTCCCCACCATCACTTCCGCGGAGCCGTATTACTTCGACCTCGAGCGCAACAGCACCCGCAGCTTCAAGGTGCACGTGGACAAACCGGGGCTGTACCAGTTTGAAACCACCGGCCTGCTGCACACCGGCGGCAAGGTGCGTACGCGCATCAACCCCGCACTGTTCAGCAATGCCGAGAACGGCGTCGGCCGCAATTTCATGATCCAGAACTACCTGCGCGAAGGCGATTACCAGCTGACCGTCAACACGGCCGGCCAGACTGCCGGACACCTGGGCGTGCAGCTGACACGCACCGAGGTGGTGGATGGCGGCGAGCTGCGTGCCGGCGAAGTGGCGCGCGCCTTGCTGCCGAGCGCGCAGGCGCTGTCCTACCGCTTCAAGATCAGCCGCCGCGGCGCGTATCGCCTGCAGGCCATGGGGCTGGGGCGCAATTTCCGCCTGCGCCTGGAAGATGCCAACGGCTGGCCCGTGTTTGCGCCGGAACGCGACGGCGACTTCACCGAGGAGCTGAAGCCGGGCAACTACCGCCTGATCGTGCTGCCGCAAACCGCCGAGGCGCGCGTGCTCACGCGGCTCGTCAGCGTGACCGGCAAGAAGAGCTACAAGGGCCATGGCCCCCACCGCATCGCGCTCGAGCAGCGGGTGGAGCACACCTGGGTCGAGCCGGCCAAGGGTGCAGCGCGCACACCTGACCAGTGGGAATTTGACCTGCCCGGTGCCGCCGACATCAGCATCGCGCTCGACAACGAAATGGAAGGGGCGCTGGTGAACACCGCCGACCTCAAGAACGTGGTCGCCAAGGTGGATGCGAAGCGCGGCTGGAGCGGACGCTTGCCGGCGGGCCGTTACCGCGTGCTGGCCAAGCACAGCCGTTCCAACAACCACATGCCCTACACCCTGCAGGTCTCCTCCACCCAGCTGCTCGCCGGACAGTCGCGCGAGGTGCTGGCACCGGCGGTGATCCCGCTGTCTGTGGGCAAGGACGGGCTGGTAGAGCTGCAGTCGTTCGGCCCAGGCGACGTGCGCGCGCGCCTGCTCGATGCGGCCGGCGAGACCGTGGCGCAGAACGATGACCGCGCCGATGACTGGAATTTCCACATCGCGCAGCGCCTGCGCCCCGGCGAATACAAGCTGCTGGTGGACCCGGTGAACGAGCAGCAAACCCAGACCAGCGTCGCCATGCATGCCCCCGGCGAGGTGGCCGAGAAGCCGTTGGCGCTGGGCAGCACGCTCGACATCAAGGACGACCAGGTGCACGTCTACCCGCTCGCCATTCCGGCCGAGCGCAACCTGCTGCTGGCCAGCGCACAGTCCAGCGATACCGTGGGCCTCGCGCTGGAAGGCGAATCGGCACAGGGCTGGGTCAACCTCGGCACCACCCTGGCAAAAGCCCCGCACCTTGCCCTGCCGCTGGGCGCGGAGCGCTTCCGCTCCTACCGCCTGCGCGCCTGGTCGGCCGACCGGCGCAGCCTGAAGATGCGTGTGCGGGCAGTGGCCGCCACAGTCCCGGCCAGCAGCGAAGGCCAGTTGCAGGGCGGCATGACGCTGGCACGGGTGGACGAGTCGCGCGCCGACTTGCGCGTGGCCAGGGTCACCCTCTCCCGCCCCGGCACCTTCCGCATCAAGGGCGATCTCGCCCGCCTGCAGTGGTCGGACGGCAGCGCATGCACCGACCAGGTCAGCAACAACGCGGTCATCGGCGTCAGCGGCAACACCTTGTGGCTGCTGGCAGAGCAGGGCAGCGAGGATGACGGCGTGTCCTTCTCGGGCGAGCGCCTGCGCACGCCGGACGGCGACAACGAATCGCTGCGCCTCGAGCTGATGCCCGGACGCGGCGGCGTGATCGACCTGCAGCCGAACGCCAAGGGTCCCTCGCTGATCATCGCGCAGGCCGGCGCCGGGCAGCCCGGCGTGGCCATGAGCCAGCGTGCCAACCCGGACGCGATCGGCCTGGTGCCGGGCGCGGCGGTGACCGTGGCGATGCACGGCACCACCGACTCGGTCTATGTATGGAATGCCGCCTCCCCCGGTGCCGCGATCGAGCTCGATGTGCGCCAGGTGCCGCTGCAGCGCGGCAACGGCGCCTCGCTCGGCATGGGCATGCGCGACGACGTGATCGGAGCGAAGACGGCGCTGCCGCTGCGCCTGCCGAGCGGTGCGCTGAGCGTGCGCCTGACCCTGCCGCCACAGAACGCGGCGGTGTTCCTGAAACGCGGCAGCGTCCTCTCCACGCACTGGTCGGGCGATGATGCGCTGCAGGAGACGGTGGCGACGGATGCCGACGAATTGTGGCTGCTCAACGCCGACACGCACAGCAGCCACTACGGCATCGAGATCACCCAGGATGGCACCGGCAAGGTGGCCACGCTGAAGCCGGGCGAACTGCTCGAGCACAACGTGAGCACCGCCGGGCGCCTGCGCGTGCCGGTGGAAATCACCAAAACCGATGCAGACCCCGTGCACCTGCACGTGAACGGCAACGCCCAGGTGCTGTGGCTGGAAAAAGGCGGGCGCGTGGCCAGCGGCAACGACATCGCCATCCGCGACAGCGGTGTGCTGTGGCTGCAGCACCAGCCCGGCACGCTGGTGGCATGGCTGGATGCGCCGCAACGCCAGCAGAGCTCGCAGGGTTTCGCCGAGTGGTTCAAGGCTCTGCGCGAGACCACCGTGAAGCCGCCGCAGACAGTCAGCCTCACCGGCAAGTCGCAGATCCTGACGCTGCAGCTGGAACGTCCGACCATGCTGCACGTGCGCACCAGCGTGCCGGTGGTGACCCACTACCTGATCAACGGCAAATCCGCGCAGACCGAAGCTCACCTGCAGGGCGCCAACATCAACCTGCTGGCGCCGGCCGGTTCATCGCGCCTGGTGCTGCGCGCAGTGGGCACCGACAGCCTCTCCGGTGTGGCCAACGTGATGACGACAGAGGTGACCCCGCTGAACGAAGGCGCCGGGCCGGAAGTGTTGCTGGCGCCGGCCAGCGCACGCCTGTTCTCCTTCGAGATCGGGCAGCGCACCGCAGTGGGCATCGGCATCCGCGCCTCTTCCGACATCGTGCGCAGCACCCTGTATGACGCCAGCGGCACAGTGCAGGCACAGGGCGTGGTGCAGATGCCGACCCTGCAGGCAGGCCGCTATTACCTGGCCATCGAGACCCCGGCCGACACCGCGCCGGTGCTGGTGCAGCCGATCGTGTTCGGCCTGAGCAAACCCGATACGCGTCCGCCCTACGACATCCTGCGCCGCTATGTAGAAGGCAAGGGCGCCGACGCCATCATCTACGATCCGCATGAAGCTGAAGCCGCGCCCGCCCCCGCCGCCAAAACCGCACGCCGCAAAACGCGCGCGCGCCCGGTAGACGAAAACGGCGAATACCAGTCCGAGGATGAAGAAAGCGAACAGTCCTCCGAGGAACAGCAATATGAGGAGCAGCCGCCGGAAGAGCAGCCATCGGAGGAAGGCGAGCAGGAATGAGAGAGCACGGCGTTGAGCGCGGAAGATCGAACCGGCAGGCATGCCCCGCCCTGCACCCGCCATCCCATGCAGGGCGGGGCACACCCGCCAAGGCCGATGATGATGAAGCAAACGATGTTGAATTGGGAAAGTGGATTACGGTGGTGACCCGCCCAACTTGTTCGGGTTAATGCAAACTGGAGCAACTGATGAAACGTGTACATAAACTGGTTGGTTTTCTCTTACTGCTTGCCGCACTGGGCGCGAGCCACGTTTCGTATGCTGCCGACCCCACCGTCGGCGGAACCCTGGTGCAGCCGCCGGGCGCGTCGGTGATCCCGGAGAAATTCCTGCGCCGCTGGGACCCGGTGACCTTCTTCTTCGACGGCGCCAGCGGCCCGGACAAGGGTGGTCCCGAACACCATCCGGAAAAATTCGTCAGCATGAAGCCGGCGCACCCCGGCGTGTACACCTGGCTGAATGCGAAGACGCTGCAGTTCCGCCCCGCCGAGCCATGGCCCGCGCTGTCGCGCTTTTCCTTCCGCCTCAAGCAGAAGAACTACGACCTGGTCACGCTGATGGAGATCCCCACCCAGACCATACCCGCCGACCATGAGGATGGACTGAATCCGATCGAACGCATATCGCTTACGTTTGCCGAGCCGCTCGACCCCAAGGCGCTGCGCCAGATGCTGCGCATCGGCGTGCGTCCCCTGCCCGGCATAGACGACAGTCAGACGCGCTGGCTCGACCAGAAGGATTTCGATCTCAAGGTGATGGAGCGCGTGCAGCGCCGCGATCCGGCCTCCTATGTACTCACCTTCATCCGCCCCATCCCCAGCGGCCAGCGCGTGATCGTGCGCCTGCGCCTGTCGCTGGATGACAGCACGGCCGACTCGTTCAAGGACATCAGCTTCACCACCTCGGAGTCGTTCCGCATCACCAACATGGGTTGCGCCGAGCTGCGCCTGCCGGTGACGCCGGAAGGCGTGAGCTATGCGCGCGACCAGGCGCTGACCTGCAACGCAGACCGGCGCCAGGTGCAGGTGGAGTTCTCTGCGCCGCCCAAGGAGTTCAGCGCGGTCGAGGCGCGCAACCTGGTGCGCTTCACCCCGGCGGTTAAGGACCTGACCTTCCAGGTGGCCGGCCGCCAGCTGCTGGTGGACGGCAATTTCCAGACCGACACGCTGTATCGCGTGAGCGTGATGCCGCTGGAGCTGACCGACCAGCGCAACCGTCCGCTGCTGTCCAAGGCCCCCAGCCAGCTTTACCTGCACTTCCCGCCCAAGCCCAAGTATCTGCAGCCGCAGGTGGGCCAGGCCATCATCGAGCGCTTCGGCCCGCAGCAGCTGCCGCTCAGCGGGCGCGGCTTCGAGCGCGTTGACCTGCGCATCTACCCGCTCGATCCCTTGAACCGCTCGTTCTGGCCCTTCCCCGAACAGCCTGTGGTGACCGATGAACAAGGCGCACCGCCGGCGCCGGGCGAGGAACCGCCCGCATTCACCAACGTGAATTCGCAGATCGACACGCGCGGCCTGATGCGCCAGCTGCGCACGCTGGGCTCGCCACCGCTCTCCACCATCGTGAAGCTGCCGCTGCGCGCGGCGGGCACGGCCGCCCGCTTCGGCCTGGACCTGGAGCCGCACCTGGCCGCCATCTCGGGCAAGCAGCAGCCGGGCACCTACCTGGTCGGCATCCGCAAGCTGGATGAATCGTCGCAGCGCAGCTGGATACGCGTGCAGGTCACCGACCTCTCGCTGTCAACCATCGAAGAGGAAAGCGCGGTTAAATTCGCAGTAACCTCGCTCTCCACCGGCGAGCCGATCTCGGGCGCCGAGATCAGGGTGGAAGGCACGCGCAGCTCCAGCAAGGGCACCGAATGGCAGACGCTGCTGCGCGCCACCTCAGGCTCGGATGGCACCTATCGCTGGCAGGCGCCCGGCTACAACGGCCGCGATCACGTCACCGTGCGGCGCATCGTGGTGCAGCAGGGACGCGACGTGCTGGTGCTGGACCCGGCACGCCAGCCGGACCGTTACGCCGACAACCTGTGGAGCCGCGCCGGCGGCAACTGGCTGCAATGGACGCAGGAGCATCTCGGCAGTCGCACCGAACCCGCACAGACGGTATGCCACATGTTCACCGAGCGCCCCGTGTACCGCCCTGAGGAAAAGATCTACGTCAAAGGCTATGTGCGTCAGCGCCAGCGCGGCGTCATCAGCATGGCCAGCGGCGACGGCACGCTGGTGGTGGAAGGCCCGGGCGGGCTGTCCTGGCGCTATCCGCTCAAGCTCTCGGCGGCTGGCAGTTTCGACTACGTGTTCAACGAAGCAAATACGCCCACCGGCACTTACAGCCTGCACTTCGAATTCCGCGACCAGACAAACTGCGGTGCGGTCAACGTGCTGAAAGAGGCCTACCGCACACCGGAATTCGACCTGCGCCTGAGCGCACCGGACCAGGTGCCGCTGGACCGCGAATTCAAGGTGCAACTGGCTGCGCAATACTATGCCGGCGGCCAGGCTGCCGACCGCCCGGTGCGCTGGCGCGTGACGCAGTTCCCCTATGCGTGGACGCCTGCCGCGCGCCCCGGCTTCTTCTACTCTTCCGACGGCCGCTTCTCCGGGCGCGAGGCGTTCCGCGGCAGCCCGGTGATCGAACGTGAAGGCAAGACCGACGCACAGGGCTCCACCAGCCTGACGCTCAATCCCGCCACCGAAACCACGGGGCAACCGCGCAGCTATGTGGTCGAGGCGACGGTGACCGGCGCCGACGACCAGACCGTGAGCGCGACGCAGCGCGTGCTGGCGTTGCCGGCGGTGGTGCTCGGCCTGAAGACGCCGCGCTATCTGGAGCGCTCCAAGAGCGTGAGGCCGGAGATCATCGTGGTCGGACCGGACGGCAAGCTGGTAGCGCAACAGAACGTGACAGTGCGGCTGATCAAGCGCGAGTGGCATTCCCACCTGCGAGCCGACGATTTCTCGCAGGCCGAGCCGAAGTACATCACCGAGGTGGTGGACAACAAGATTTCCGAACGCCAGGTGAAGAGCTCGACACAGCCGCTCGCGGTGGAGCTGCCGCTGGAAGGCGCCGGCGTGTATGTGGTGGAACTGGAGACCCAGGACCGCCTGGGCCGCGCACAGACAGTGGCGGTTGACCTGTATGCCGGCGGCGACGAGCCGGTGACCTGGTCGCGCCGCCCCAGCGACGTGTTCAAGGTGACACCGGACAAGGCCAGCTATGCACCGGGCGAAACCGCGCACCTGATCGTGGAAAGCCCGTTCCAGCAGGCGCACGGCCTCGCCATCGTGGAGACGCCCGACGGCAACCAGTACCACTGGTTCACCGTCAAGGCCGGTGCGGCCAGCTTCGATGTGCCGGTGCAGAAGAACTACGTGCCGCGCCTGCCGGTGCACTTTGTGCTGATGCGCGGCCGCATCCCCGGCGTGCAGCCGGTGGCGGGCGGTCGCGTGGATCTGGGCAAGCCGGCCACGGTGGCGGCCACCAGCTGGCTCACCGTCTTGCCGGTGGAGCACCAGGTGAATGTGGCGCTGGTGTACCCGGAGCGCGCGCGCCCGGGCCAGACGGTGGACGTCAGGATCACGCTGTCCGATCGCGCCGGCAAGCCGGCTGCAGGCGAGGTCACGCTGTGGCTGGTGGACCAGGCCGTGCTTGCGCTGGGCAAGGAGCAGCGCCTCGACCCCATCCCGGATTTCATCACGCCGGTCACCTCGCGCGTGGGCGTGCAGGACACGCGCAACTGGACGCTGGGCATCTTCCCGTGGAGCGATGAACCCGGCGGCGACGGCACCGAAGAAGAGCCGGGCGAAAGCCTGCTGGACAAGGTGACGGTGCGCAAGGATTTCCAGTCCGTGCCCTACTTCAATCCCAAGATCGAGGTCGGCCCCAGCGGCGTGGCGACGGTCAAGGTCAAGCTACCCGACAACCTCACCAACTTCAAGCTGCGCGCCAAGGCCGTGAGCGGCGCTGACCGCTTTGGCGTCGGCACCGGCCAGGTTGCGGTGCGCCTGCCGGTGATCGTGCAGCCGGCATTGCCGCGCTTCGTGCGCCCCGGCGACCGCTTCACCGCCACCGCCATCGGCCGCATCGTCGAGGGTGAAGGCGGCGCGGCCAGTGCCGAGCTGCGCGCGAAGGGGGTGGAGGTGAGCGGCAATGCCAGGCGCGCGCTCAACCTCAAGCTGAACGAGGCGCAGCGCATCGAGTACCAGGTTGCGGTGCCCACTCCGCCGGTGTCGGCACAGGGCGAAGTGTCATACGACAAGGTCGGCTTCACCGTTGCCGTGGAGCGCACTTCCGACAAGGCGCGCGATGCGTTTGAAGTGCAGCTGCCGGTGCGCCCGGACCGCTCCAAACTGACCCAGCGCCAGATGATAGAGATCAAGCCGGGCGCCAGCGCGGAGATCCCCGAGGTGGCCGAGGCGGTGCGTGCGGGCAGCCTGCGCCGCTCGCTGGTGGCATCGGACCAGATGGCGCTGGTGCGCATGGCGGCCGGCCTGAACTTCCTGATGAGCTACCCGCATGGCTGCACCGAGCAGCGCCTGTCGCGAGCACGCGCATTCATCGCGTTCAAGGAATTCAACGCGCGGCTGTATCGCGACGGCCAGGACAAGGAGCTGAAGCGCGTGGTCAACGACGTGTTGGCCTGGCTGCCCGGCGTGGTCGACAACAACGGCCTGGTGTCGTACTGGCCCGGCTCCAACGGCTATGTGTCGCTGACTGCCTGGGTCACCGAGTTCCTGGTCGAGGCCAAACGCGCCGGCTTCACCATCGACCAGGCCATGTTCGACCGCATGATCGCCACCCTGCAACAGGCACTGCGCTCCGACTACACGCACTTCATCACCGGCGAGAGCTATACCGAGCGCGTGATGGCGCTGCGTGCGCTGGCCGCCGCGGGCCGCCTGGACAACAGCTACGTGGCCGAGCTGGCGCGCCGCACCGATTACCTCAACCTCGAATCCAGCGCGCAGGTGTGGCGCCTGCTCGATTCGGCCGGCGGCCAGTCGTCTGCCGCCCGCGATGCGTTGGGCAAGAAGGTGTGGGAAGGCGTGGTCCTCCGCATGTATCAGGGCCGCGAGATCTACGGCGGCTTGCAGGAGACTGCCAGCTCGCGCAACGGCCTGATCCTGCCCAGCGAGACACGCACGCTGGCCGAAGTGGTGCGCGCCTCCGCCGCCAGTTTCAAGCCTGATGCGCGCCTCGCCGTGCTGACCGACGCGCTGGTCACGCTGGGGCAGGATGACGGCTGGGGCTCGACCCAGGCCGACGCGTCGGCGATGCTTGCCCTGTCGGATTACCTGAAGCGCAAGAACGCGAGGGGCGACACCCATCGCCTGAACGTCAGCTTCGGCACGCAATCGCAGATGCTGGAGATCGCGCCGGGCAGCCCCATCGTGCAGGCGTCGAGCAACAGCGCGGCCAAGGTCACGCTGCGCTCCGAGGCGAAACAGCCGCTGATCGTGCGCGCCGAAACCAGCTACCTGCCGCAGGCCCTGGGCTCACAGGCGCCGGCAGGCACCGCGGGCTTCGTGGTGACGCGCGAGTCGCTGCGCCAGCGCGGTGACAATGAGCCGGCCGACAAGTTTGCCCTGAGCAAGCCCGGCACAGCCATCCGCCTCACGGTCGGCGACGTGGTGGAAGAGCACGTGGAGGTAATCAGCAACGCCAAGCACAACTACGTTGCCATCGTGGTGCCGCTGGCCGCCGGCCTCGAGCCGCTCAACCCGAAGCTGGCCACCGCCCCGCCGGAAGCCACACCCAGCGGGTCGATCAGCATCACGCCGAGCTACGTGGCTTACCTGGATGACCAGGTAACGTTCTACTACGACGAGCTGCCCAAGGGCGCACACCACTTCTACTTCCGCACCCGCGCCACCGTCCCCGGCCAGTTCACCCAGCCGCAGGCGCGCGCCGAGCTGATGTACGACGCGGCGGTGCATGGCGAATCGGCGGGTGCGGTGGTCGATGTCACGGCAAAAGAGAAGTGATTTACGTAGGGCGGGTCATACCCGCCGCGGCATCTGAACGGATGATGCTGCATTGGCGGGTTTGATCCGCCCTACGGCGTAAGCGCATGCAATGCCGATGCCATGGTCGAGGTAGACGCGAAGGCGACATGATTTTACGTAGGGCGGGTCACACCCGCCGCTGTATGCAGACACGAGGAGATCAATATGAAACGTGATGAATTAACTGACGGTGCCATGGCGGGTGTAAACCGCCCTACCCTCGCTGCCAGGAAACTGCTGATGGCAATCGTGGCCGCAAGTGCGTTGTGGCAACTCTCAACGGCGTCTGTCGCCACGCCGCTGACGGATGCGGTGGACGCGGGAGATATCAGTCTGGTTCGAGTGCTCATCAATCAGGGTGCGCAGGTAAACGAGAAGGCTGAGGATGGCTCAGCCCCCCTGCACCATATCCTCTCGATCAAATATACAGGCGACCTCGCCGCGATTGCCGAAATTGCCGAATATCTCATCGAGCACGGTGCGAACATCGATGAGAAGGACGGTACGGGTAATACTTTTTTGTTTTCCATAGTGGCCGCAGAAGCGGCGGTTTCTGCGAAAAAACGGGATGGGCAACAGCCGGGGGCTGAGGAGCAGCGCAGGATTGCGGATTTTCGCACGGCGGCCACCACAATTGTCACCATGCTGCTGGATAGAGGCGCCGATGCGAATGCAAAATCCGCCTACGGCGGCGCCACCCCTTTGCTTCTGTCGGCACTAGGGCTGGACAACACCATCTCGAAGCTGCTCATCGCCAAGGGGGCCAACGTCAACGCGCAAACTGACGAGGGCCTCACCCCCCTCCATTTTGCGGCAGCCACGGGGTCGGAAGCCAACGCGACATTGCTCATCGCACATGGTGCTAAAGTCAATGCACGAATAAAGTCCGGTGAAACACCGCTGGCTATCGCCATCAAGGAAAAGCACCCTGAAGTTGCTGCCCTCATCAGAGCTGCTGGTGGAACGGAATAGCATAGATAAGCATGTCAGCTCACGCAGGGTGGGCCACACCCGCCGCAACACGTAGTCGAATTATGGTGCAATGGCGGGTATGACCCGCCCTACGGCGCAAGCGCAAGCTACGGCGCTGCACGGCATATCGATGCATGGCGAATCGGCCGATGCCATGGCCGCGGTGAGCGCGAAGAGACCGTAAGGGCAAGCTTCCCTCGCCCATGCGGACGACAAGGACTGCGTATATTCAGGGTAATGATCAGCATGAAATACCGAAAGATACTTCTGGGCATTTGCATTGTTGTGCCCTTGCTGTTGCTTGCAGGTATCCTTTGGCGTGACTCGGAGCAACAGTACGTGGCGATGACGAATCTTGGGCTGCGCCTGAAGATGCTGCAGCAAGTGGAGTTGGCCGGGAGTCAGTTCAGTCAGAAAAACTGGCCGTCATGGGAAATGGCCTGGAAGCCGATGATAACGGCCATGCAGTTCGAGGCAAAGCAGGCAGCCATGCGAAAGCGCGGCTTCCACCTGTCGCAGACGATGTATGAACAACTGCTGCGGTTCTCTGAGGAAAAAATCAGTGACGAGACTGATTTGAAGAAGTTGCTGTCCCAACTGAATTTTTCAGACCAGGTCATTGCGGCGACAGCACCCCTGGTTTTTAGTGTGAATGAACAAGAATATTCGCTGTCAACGGTGGCCAGGTTTCATAACGAAGCCTCGGCTGTCCTGTCCAGCGAGATCGCCTATTCAGATTGGGTCTCCCCGATATTGCAGCAGCAAAGGTCACTCGATAGAGCGACTACCTGCAAGACGTTGATGGAGATCAAGGCATTTCAGCTGTATACAGACAGGCTGAAGAGCAAGTGTGCGACTGAAACAGACAAATGGACGGTTTGCAGCGGCAAGGATGAACCAGTTGCGCGGCAAATGCAGGAACTGCAGGCGTCCCTGGAATCAAATCTGAAGAAGTTCAAGTCGCGATGGCCTGTCGAAAATGTGAATGATCTATGTTCCGACTTCTAGCCAGCTTTCTGGTTCTCTTCCTGTTATTTCCCCATGCACTGCTTGCCGGTGAAGGAATCGGCGAAACGCACCTCTGCAAGAACAAACAGGCGCGGACGCTGCTTGCCGACGGGATGAGGCTCCAGGAGGAGCTGGAGACGCAGGCCGCCCTTGCCAGATATCGGCAATGCCTGGAGGTTGAGCCAACATGTTCCGGCTGCATGTATGAGATCGGTTGGTCCTATTGGCGCAGGGGTGACTGGGAGAAGGTCGTAGATTCCTGGGAAAGCCTGTTAAGGATCGATCCAGATCACCAGCAAGCGCTGCAGTTCATCAATATCGCCAGAGAAAACAAGGCAATTGTAGCGAGCGGCGGCACGGTCCCATCATTCAAATCAAGATTGGCTATCGGGGAAAGAAGCAGGCCGGCAGACGGCGTGGTAAGGATGACCTTGATTGCTCGTCGCCAATCCTACAATCCCCATCCCACCCACCCGATGGATTTTTATGACACTGGTGTCAAATCACCGAAGTCAGTGGCATTCAATCCGCAGGGAGACAAGGTATTTGTAAATTCCCTCGAAGGTGAAGATACCGTTATATACGGCAGACAAGGGTTTCAACGCCTTGCGACGATTTCCCACCGATTCTCAAGAAAAGACAAGCCGCTGTTCGCAGACCACATGCCCTTTGGCTACAAGTTCGCCAGCGCAGTAAGGGAGCCCAATGTTTTTTCGGGAAAACCGGTTGAAATGGAAATCACCCACAACGGTCGTTTCCTTTGGGTTCCTTATTACCGCCGTGACTTTGACGCTCGTGGAGTGATGCCTTCCGGGCTGGCACTCATAGACATTCCGACCGAAAAGATAGTTCATGTTTTTCACACCGGGCCAATACCCAAGGGGGTCAAGGCATCTCCCGACGGGAAACTGCTGGCGATTAGCCACTGGGGAGACAACTCGGTTGGTTTGCTCGACATAAGCGGGGATGACCCCAGGACCTTCAAGCCTTATGAATTGTTGATTGTAGATAAACAGCTTCCGCTGAAAAACGTCAAGGCCAACCGCGACCAGGACTGCGGGTTCTGCGTGCGCGGGCTGGCCTTTACCGCAGACAGCAAGTATCTTTTTGTGGGGCGCATGAAACGGGGCGGACTGGCTGTTTTCAAGGTCGATGGGGCCAAACCGGATTACTTGGGCACATTGCACGGCATCGACCCAAGCCCACGTGATCTCAAGATAAACGGCGAGCATCTTTATGTAAGCTCCAACGGTACTGGCTTCGTTTTCAAGTTCATGTGGCGTGAACTTCTGGCGTTGATTGAATCGAGCAGGGTCAAGGATATTCATATCACTGCGCAGGACGTGCACATGGAAAAAGTCTTTGTCGGCCTGGGACCCCGTTCATTAAACGTGAGTCGAGATGGCAAGTGGCTTTTCGTGGCAGTGAACAAGGCTTCCGAAGCTGTCGCCGTGGACTGCTCCAGTATGAAAATAGTGTCGCGTGTAGACGTCGATTCATTCCCGGTGGGCCTGGCTTTGAGCCCGGATGAAACGGAGCTGTGGGTAACGTCTCAGGGGCGTCGCGGGGCAGGTGGAAACTCCGTGAGCGTTTTTCATCTACGCATTGTTGCCGGGGAAAACCTGGAAGTGAAATAGTGCTGCGGCAACCACGCCACCTTGCCCGGCCAGTTCACCCAGACATGGGCGCATGCAGAGCTGATGTACGATGCGGCGGTGTATGGCAAAGCGGCAGGTGCCACGGCCGCGGTGAGCGCGAAGGAGAAGCGGTCTTACGTAGGGCGGGTCACACCCGCCGCGGCACCTGAACGGATGATGCTGCAATGGCGGGTGTGACCCGCCCTACGGCGCCAGCGCATGCTACGCCGATGCACGCGCATCGATGCATGGCGAATCGGCAGCGGCCATGATCGAGATGAGCACGAAAGAGAAATGATGTTATGCAGGGCGGGTCACCCCGCCGCAACACGTAGTCAAATGATGGTGCAATGGCGGGTGTGACCCGCCCTACGCCTGCTGCCCCGGTATCAAGTCTTGAAAATTGAAGCACTAAAAAAATATCTGGTCTTGCCGTCGCGGCGCGCCTTCACGCGGCGCCGCGTGGCGGTGCTGGCGCTGCTTGCCTTGCTCGTTGTGCTGGCGGTCGATGCCGCGCGCATCGACCTGAACGGACCTCCCCCTTCTTATCTGCTGCTCGACCGCCATGGCAGCTTCATTGCGGAGCTTGCCGACGAGGGGCAGGACTATGGCTACTGGCCGCTGAAGGAGTTACCACCGCGGGTGGTGGCGGCGGCGCTGGCACTGGAGGACAAGCGCTTCGGCAGCCATCCCGGGGTGGATCCGCTGGCGGTGGGGCGTGCGCTGTACCAGAACCTGACGCATGCGAGGCGCGTGTCCGGTGCCTCGACCATTGCGATGCAGGTGGCGCGGCTGCTCGACCCCGGCGAGCGGGATTACTGGCACAAGCTGCGTGAGTCGTGGCGTGCGCTGGTGTTGACGGCCCGCTACGGGCGCAACGACATCCTCGCCGCCTACCTGCGCCTGGTTCCCTACGGCAATCGCGTGCATGGCATTGCCTATGCCGCGCGGCGCTATCTGGACAAGCCGGTGGAAGACCTGAGCTGGGCCGAGATCGCCTATCTGTCCGCCATCCCGCAAGCGCCGAGTCACATGAACCCGTTTCGCGAAGATGGACGGCAGCGCGCCATCGCCCGCGGGGCGGGGTTGCTGCATCAGTTGCTGGAAAGCGGCGTGCTGACGCCGGCCGAGCATGAGCTGGCACAGCAGCAGATACGCGAGATCAGTTTCCCCCGGCTCATCACGCGCTCCGAGCGCAGCCTGCATGCGATTTTCAAACTCAGGCAGGTGCTGGCCGAGACGCCGCCGCACAACGACAAGGAGCCGTACCGCATCACCACCTCGCTGGACCTGGACATGCAGGACAGCGTCACCGAGCTGGCCGCTGCGGCGGTAAACCAGTGGAAGAGCCAGGGGGTGGGCAATGCGGCGGTGGTGCTGCTTGATCGCGAGAGCAACGGGGTGCTGGCCTGGCTGGGCTCCACCGATTACTTCGACCGCGAGGGTGCTGGCGCACTCGACTACGCGCAGACCCTGCGTTCGCCCGGCAGCACGCTGAAGCCTTTCCTGTACGCGCTGGCGCTGGATCAGGGCAAGATCACGCCGGCCACCATCCTCGACGACCTGCCCTCGGTCAGCTACGGTGTGGTCAATGCCGACCGCGCATTTCTCGGGCCGATGCTGCCGCGCCAGGCCCTGGCCAATTCGCGCAATGTGCCGGCTGCCCGCCTGCTCGAGACCATAGGCCTGGAAGAGGGCTATGCCTTCCTGCGCGACCTTGGCCTGCACCATGACGAGCAGGATGCACGGCGCTACGGCCTTGGCCTTTCCATCGGCGCCATGCCGGTGACGCTGGAACATCTGGTGCAGGCCTACTCGGTGCTGGCGAATGACGGACGCTGGCGCTCGCTGAACTGGTACAGCGGCCAGAGCGGCACCACGCGGCAGCTGCTCACCCCCGGCACGGCCAGGGTGGTGAGCCTGTATCTGTCCGACCCCGGCGCGCGCCTGCCTTCCTTCCCGCGCATGGGCAGCACCGAATACGCATTTCCGGTTGCGCTGAAAACGGGCACCTCGGAAGGCTTGCGCGACGCGTGGACCGTCGCCTATTCGCGCCGCTATCTGGTCGGTGTCTGGCTCGGCCACCCCGATGCGCGGCCGATGCACGAGATCACCGGCGCCAGCAGCGCAGCCGAGCTGGCACGGCGCATACTCGACCGCCTGCACGGCAGCGACACGCACGGCCTGGCCGATCTGAGTTTCCCGCCGCCGGAGGGATACAACAAGGTGGCCGTGTGCGCGTTGACCGGCAAGCGTGCCACCAAGGCCTGCGATCCCGTGTTTGAAGAGTGGTTCCGCCCGGGCCAGGAGCCGCAACAGGACGACGACGCCTATCAGCGCCTGGCAGTGGACGTGCGCAACGGCCTGCTCGCGCACGCTGGCACGCCGGCGCGCTTTGTCGAGCGCCGCACCTTCATCAACCTGCCGCCACGCTATGCCGACTGGGCCGCGCAAGCCGGACTGCCGCGCCCGCCGCAAAGGGTCAGCAGCATAGGCAATGCAGTTGGCGCGTCCTCACACAGCCGCTCCCTGGCCGAAGTCGGCACGCCAGCCGCTGCCACCCAGCAGACCCTGCGCATCATCGCACCCAGCGACGGCCTCAACCTGTTGCGCGACCCCTCGCTGCCGGCCTCGCTCAACACCATCGGCCTGCGCGC
>DATDDN010000106.1:0-15278 GCA_036523795.1 Gallionellaceae bacterium
AGTTGACCAGCACCGGCCCCAGCACGCCGGCTGTGGCCCATGCCGTCAGCAAACGCCCGTGGATGGCGCCCACCATCTGGGTGCCGAAGATGTCGGCCAGATAGGCCGGCACCGTGGCAAAGCCGCCGCCATACATGGACAGGATGATGCCGAAGGCGGCCACGAACAGCGCCACGTGGCCGGTCTGACCCAGAGTCGGGATCGACACGTAAAGGATGAAACCGAGCACGAAGAACACGAAGTAGGTGCGCTGGCGGCCGATGTAATCCGAAAATGATGCCCACACGAAACGGCCCGCGATGTTGAACAGCGACAGCAGTCCGGTGAAGCCCGCAGCGATGGCGGCGATCTGCACCTTCTGCTCCGGCGTCAGCTCATTGAAACTGGCACTGAGCCCGAGCAAGCGGCCGGCAAACACTTCCTGCAGCAGCGGCGAGGCCATGCCCAGCACGCCGATGCCGGCGGTCACATTGAGGCACAGCACGGCCCAGATCAGCCAGAACTGCGGGATGCCCCACACTTTGTTCACATGCACATGCCTGTCGGTGATCATGGCTTTCGCCCTGGGCTCAGGCTCCACCCAGTTGTCCGGTTTCCAGCCTGCGGGCGGCACGCGGTAACCCATGGCGCCGGCCAGCATGAATACAAGATATACAGCCGCCATCACCAGGAAGGTCTCCCACACGCCCACCGAGGTCGGCGTGGCGAAGTGGTGCATCAGCTCGTTGGCCAGCGGTGCGCCTATCATCGCGCCGCCGCCAAAACCCATGATGGCCATGCCGGTGGCCATGCCGCGCCGGTCCGGGAACCATTTGATCAGGGTGGACACCGGCGAGATGTAACCCAGGCCCAGGCCGATGCCGCCGATTACGCCGGAACCCAGCCAGAGCAGGACGATCTGATGCGTGTAGACGCCCAGCGCAGAGATCACCAGGCCGCCAGCCCAGCACAGTGCAGCCACCACGCCAGCCTTGCGCGGGCCGGCATGCTCCAGCCAACCACCGAGCAGGGCGGCAGAGGTACCGAGCAGCACGAAGAACAGGGTAAACATCCAGCCCAGCGTGGAAATCTTCCAGTCACAGGTGGTGGAAAACAGCTCTGCAAAGGAACCCATGTCGCTAGGGCAGACCACCGACTCCTTGATGCCGATGGCGCGCGACAGCGGCAGCCAGAACACGGAGAAGCCATAAGCCATGCCGATGCACAGGTGGATGGCCAGCGCCGCCGGCGGCACCAGCCAGCGGTTGTAGCTGGCGTGGGCGATGCTGTGCTCCTTGTCGAGAAAATCCAGAAACGCCATGCGTGCTCTCCCTGCGTAGAGTTGTAAAGAATTCAGGATGCCATGACCTGCCCGCGTACAGAAAACCGGAGCGCGGTCACAGGCGGCGCATGATAACCGTTTTCATCTGCCCGACACCATTCAGCCTTGCCGGATCGCATCGAACTCCAGCTCAAACCGGGCCAGATATTTGCGCAAGCGGTCGGCATCGTTGGCTTGCTTCTTCAACTGCCGGGATGCAGAGAACAGCTTGCGGCCAGCCTCTGACAGGCTGGTCGAGTTACGGCACACCTCGATGACCGTGTTGAGCTGGCAGCGATCGAACATGTCCAGCTCATGACTGCGCGCGCCCAGCACCTGTTCCGCCATATCTTGCTCGACAGGCTCTGCCCAGGCCGCGCGGAGGCGCTCGATTTCTTCCAGTACGACAGGCTCGGTCACCCGCCCGGCCTCGGCCAGCGTGGCCATGCGTGTCACCGAGGCGGTCAGCTCGCGGAAATTGCCTGGCCAGCGCGCCTCCGCCGACCGGGCAAAATCCAGATAACGCCGTTTGGCTTCGACATTGAAGCGCACGCGTTCGCCGCTTTCTCCCGCATAACGCTCCAGCTCGAAATCGAGGTTGGGCTCGATGTCCTCACCGCGCCGCGCCAGACCCAGCAAATCAAATTTCCACATATTGATCCGCGCATAGAGGTCTTCGCGGAACCGTCCTTCCGCCACCCATTGCTGCAGGTTGCGATGGGTGCCGGCAATCAGCTGGAAGTTGCTCTCCACCTCGCGGTCGCCGCCGAACGGGAAGAAGCGCTTCTCTTCAATGGCCTTGAGCAGCATGGCCTGTTCGTCCAGCCCCAGCTCGCCGATCTCGTCCAGAAACAGCAGCCCGTCGTCTGCGGCACGCAACAGCCCGGAGCGCTCGCTCTGTGCGCCGGTAAATGCGCCGCGCACATGTCCAAACAGACTGGACATGGCCGAATCGCCGCGCAGGGTGGCGCAGTTCACTTCGACAAACCTGCCGGACAGGCGCTGCCGCTGGCGCTTCAACTCATACACGCGGCGAGCCAGGAAAGACTTGCCGGCACCGGTGGGACCGACCAGCAGCATCGGTGCACGCGAACGGCTGGCGACCTGTTCGATGCGCTCTATGGTGCGGTTGAATTCGGCATTGCGCGTGGCGATACCCGCCTTGAGGAACACCAGCGATTCGTCGTGCTCGCGCGCAAAGCGCTGAGCAATCTTGTTGTAACGCGACAGATCGAGGTCGATGATTTCATAGCTGCCCACTGAATCGGCCTGCTCTTTCTTGCGCGGCGGCGAAGTTTGCAGCAGGCGCGCAGGCAGGTAGCGCGCCTCGGCCAGCAGGAACCAGCAGATCTGCGCCACGTGAGTGCCGGTGGTGATGTGGATCAGGTAATCCTCGTGCTCGATGTCGAACGGGTAGCTGCGCGCCAGGTCGTGCAGCATGGTGTAGACCTCTTCGAAATCCCACGGGTCGCGCAGTTCGATCTGCACCCTGCGCACCTCGGTCTCCGGCGAAACCGAGGCAATATCGCGGCTCACCCGTTCGGCCAGCGCCGTGCTGCGCGCATCGTGCAGCAGCTCGAAACGGCTCACCAGCAAGTCCTCCTGCTGGCACAGCGCCACACTGGGACGCCACTTCTCCCAGCGCCCCATGCCTTTGCCGCCATGATCCAGCTGAGTGCCAAGAAATCCGAAAACCACCAGTCGCTTTTTATCCATTTGGATAATTTACTCGATATATATCTATATATTTCAAATTGTCGCACAAGCAACAGCTCTCGCGCTCGAAATTTTACTTATTAAATATCATGCGGTTATCAATATTTTCTATCCAACACCCCGGGCTGGCACACATTTCGCTGTATTGCTGGTGATCGCGGCAAAGCCCCAAAGCCCACGGGCAGAGGTTGACTAGCCTCTCCGGTGCGCGCCATCCAGGCCCAGGCCGGTCGATGACGTGCATGCCGCTGCTGCAATGTGCGATCGCGGGGCAATCTCTGGTGAGCCCGCCGGGTTCGATTCCCGGATTGCCCACCACTGGATAGCTCATTGGGTAGAGCAATCGACTAATCATCGATCTGTCGCGGGTTCGACTCCCGCTCCACTGTCCTTACACGACAGATATGCAACACCGTAGTACCCGCCGGTTGCGGAATGCGCAAGCACCCGCCGCCGTCCGGGCCGGGCCTGCTGCCACACCGCCGGCAAGGTCGACAGAAGCAGGAGCGGAATGCTGTGCCGTACGGCAGCACCCGCAAGCGCTCTGCCCAGACCTCCCCGGCCGTGCCGCAGCAGGCACCCGCCAGGATGGCGCCCGACCGGCACATTTATCGAGGAGAAAGCAACATGCTGAAACGTTATGTCATCAAGAAAAATGAAAAAGGTTTGCTGTACAAGGACGGCGACTTCGAGCGCGTCCTCTCTGCAGGCCGCCACCTGTTTGTTGACCCGCTGCGCCGCCTGTCGCTGCAGACTTACCGGATCGACACCCAGATGAACGATGTATCCCTGGTGGATTACCTGCTCAAGACTGCGCCTGCGCAGGCCAATGAGCACTTTGTGTGCATGGAGCTGGCAGAAGACGAGGCCGGCCTGCGCTATGAGAACGGCCTGCTGGTCGAGGTGCTGCCGCCTGCCGCACGTCGTGTGTTCTGGAAAGGACTGCTACAGCACCGCCTGGACAAGGCCGACCTGAAGCAGGGATACGCGCTGGATGCCCCCCTTGCCGGCCGCCTGGTGCAGACCGGCTTGCGTGGCCGCGCCCTGACCGGACTGACCGGTCTGCTGGTGGTGCAGATTCCCGCTTACCACGTCGGCATCCTGAAGGTGAACGGCAAGGTACAGCGCGTCCTTGAGCCCGGAGTGGAAGCGTTCTGGCGCTTCAACCGCGAGATCGAGGTAGAGCTGGTGGACACCCGCCTGCAGAACATGGAAGTCAGCGGGCAGGAGATCCTGACTCACGACAAGGTGGGGCTGCGCCTCAACCTCGCCGCCACCTGGCGCTACACCGATGCGCTGCAGGCGTTCGAAAAGCTGGTGAAGCCTGCCGAGCACCTGTACCGCGAGCTTCAGTTCGTGCTGCGTGCCGCAGTCGGAACACGCAGCCTGGATGAGCTGCTGGAAAACAAGCAGGTGATCGACGAGCTGGTCATCGCCCACGTCACCCGCAAGTTCGCCGGCTTCGGCATCGAGGTGACCAGCGCCGGCGTGAAGGACATCGTGCTGCCGGGCGAGATGAAGACCATCCTCGCCCAGGTGGTGGAGGCCGAGAAGTCGGCGCAGGCCAATGTGATCCGTCGCCGCGAGGAGACCGCAGCCACCCGTTCGCTGCTGAACACCGCCAAGGTGATGGAGGACAACCCCACCGCCCTGCGACTGAAAGAGCTGGAAACACTGGAGCGCGTGGCCGAGCGTATCGACCGCATCAGCGTATTCGGTGGACTGGACCAGGTGCTGAATGGCCTGGTGCAGATTCGCGGCGACTAAGCCATGGGCACGCCTGATTGCGTGCCCACTTACCGGAGAACATCATGACAAGTGGAAAACAGCGGCGTGCAGCCATCAAGGCAGCACGTTTGCGCCGGGAATTCAGGCAACAAGCGGCATTACGTGAAACGACCATGCCATCCTTGCTGCCCTTGCATACCGCAGCCGTCAACCCGGCCTGCCTGGCACCCTACAACAGCTATGGCGAGCCGGATTTCGTCAACCGCGGTTACTATCAGGACCAGCCGTTCGTGTGCGTGGATTGCGGCGCACCGGGGGTATGGAGCGCGCAGCGGCAAAAATGGTGGTATGAAATAGCCAAGGGCAACGTCTGGTCCTGCGCCATCCGCTGCCCCACCTGCCGTGCGCGACGCCGCGCCATCAGCGCAGAAGGGCGCCGCACCTGGATGGAAGGCATGAAACACAAGCAGGCTGCCTCGCAGCCTGCCAAATAACAAGGAAACAGTTATGGAACATCAAATTCTCGAGGTAGCCCACGGCAAGCCGATCAAGATGTGGACCCAGGGGGTGCCCGTTGAAGACGAGGCACGCCAGCAACTGATGAACACGGCACGGATGCCGTTCATCTTCAGCCACATTGCCGTGATGCCGGACGTGCATCTGGGCAAGGGGTCGACCATCGGCAGCGTGATCCCCACCCGTGGCGCCATCATTCCGGCAGCCGTCGGCGTGGACATCGGCTGCGGCATGATGGCGGCGCGCACCTCGCTCAAGGCGAGCGACCTGCCAGACTATCTGCACGGCCTGCGCAGCGCTATCGAGCGGGCTGTGCCGCATGGCCGCACCAGCACACGCAGCGGGCGTGACAAAGGTGCCTGGGATACGCCGCCGACAAGCGTGGATGCAATGTGGGGTGAACTGGTACCGGGCTTCAAGCGCATCATCGAGAAGCACCCGCGCCTGGCCAAAACCAACAACCACAAGCACCTGGGAACGCTTGGAACCGGTAACCACTTCATCGAAGTGTGCCTGGACGAGACCGACACGGTGTGGTTCATGCTGCATAGCGGTTCGCGTGGTGTCGGGAATGCCATCGGCACCCACTTCATCGAACTGGCCCAGGCCGACATGCGCCAGCACATTGCCAATCTCCCGGATCGCGACCTCGCCTATTTCGAAGAAGGCAGCTCACACTTCGCCGATTATGTCGAGGCGGTGGGGTGGGCGCAGGATTACGCGCGGCGCAATCGTGCAGTGATGATGCAGAACGTGGTTGCGGCTGCACGCCAGGTGATCGCCAAGCCGTTCGATGCCAGCGTGGAAGCGGTGAATTGCCACCACAACTATGTGCAGAAGGAAACGCATTTCGGCAGTGAGATTCTGGTCACCCGCAAGGGAGCTGTGTCCGCGCGCAAGGGTGAGCTCGGCATCATTCCCGGCTCGATGGGGGCAAAAAGCTACATCGTGCGCGGACTCGGCAACGAGGAATCGTTCTGCTCGTGCAGCCATGGTGCCGGCCGTACCATGAGCCGCAATGAAGCAAAGCGCCGCTTTACGCTGGAAGACCAGATCGGTGCGACGGCCCATGTGGAGTGCCGCAAGGACGAGGCAGTGATCGACGAAATCCCGATGGCCTACAAGGACATCGATGCCGTGATGGAAGCGCAGCGCGCCCTGGTGGAAGTCGTGCATACCCTGCGTCAGGTGGTATGCGTGAAGGGATGAACAATTTCAGGAGAAGGATATGCAACACAACAAGCCCGCCATACTGAGTGCGCACCCCATCGCACCCGAGGTGCGACAGCGAGTCATGCAGGCACTCGACGACATCGAGGCCAGGCACGACGTGCAAGTGCTGTTCGCTTGCGAATCCGGCAGCCGCGGCTGGGGTTTCGCCTCGCCGGACAGCGACTACGATGTGCGCTTCGTATACACGCACCGGCTGCCCTGGTATTTGAACGTGGAGCCGCAGCGCGATGTGATCGAACTGCCGATCAGCGACGAGCTGGACGTGAGCGGCTGGGAGCTGCGCAAAGCCTTGCGGCTGCTGCGCAGATCCAATCCGACCCTGCTGGAATGGCTGGACTCGCCCGTGGTCTATCGCGAGAATCCGGCCGCAGCGGCACGCATGCGTACGCTCGCGCCGGATTTCTTTTCCAGGCTCAGCGTGCGCTACCACTATCTGGCGATGGCGAAGAAGAACTTTCGCGGCTATCTGCAGGGAGAGTCGGTGCGTCTGAAGAAATACCTGTATGTATTGCGGCCCCTGCTCGCAGTGCGCTGGATAGACCGTGGCGGCGGAATGCCGCCCATGCGCTTTGCCGAGCTGGCGGATGCCATGCTTGATGACCTGCCCCTGCTGGGCGAGATCAATCGGCTGCTCGCCATCAAGATGCAGGCCAACGAGGCGGAATACAGCCCGCGCTGGCCGCTGGTGCACGCATTTATCGTCAGCGAACTGGAAAAGGTCGAGCGGCAGCTTGACTACAAAAAACCCGTGGGTGACTCGGGCGCGCTGGACCGATTTCTGGCGGATACCGTGCTGTCCTTCACGGCACAGCAACTGATTTGAGGTAACAAGAAATGAAATTTCTGCTTCTCGATGGCGCCCACGGTGAAGGGGGCGGCCAGATCCTGCGCAGCGCGCTCACGCTTTCGATGATCACCGGACAGCCGTTCCGCATCGAGCGCATTCGCGCCGGGCGCAACAAGCCTGGCCTGTTGCGCCAGCACCTGACCGCAGTCAATGCTGCCGCCAGCATCTGCTCTGCAAGGGTCGGCGGCAATGCTGCCGGTTCGCAAACGCTGGAATTCATTCCCGGCCGCGTCAAGGGCGGGGATTACCGGTTTGACATCGGCACCGCCGGCAGTTGCACCTTGGTGCTGCAGACCGTGCTGCCCGCCTTGTGGTTTGCCGATCAGCCCAGCAGCCTGACCGTCAGCGGCGGCACGCACAACGCTGCCGCGCCGCCGGCTGATTTTCTGATGCGCACCTGGCTGCCCGCGATGCAGCGCATGGGCGTCGACACGCATCTCGAGCTGCTGCGGCACGGCTTCTATCCGGCCGGAGGTGGCGCGGTACGCGCCAGCGTGCGTCCGCTAGCCGCCCTGCAGCCCTTGCACATGACGGAGCCCGGCCGCTCGGCTTCGGTACAGGCCATCGCCATAGTCGCCGCGTTGCCGGGCGATATTGCACGGCGCGAACTGACACGCCTGCGGCATCATTTCCCGGAGGCTGCGGAAGAAATGCGCGTGCTCGATGCCCGCGAAGGCCCGGGCAATGTGGTCATGCTCGAAGTGGCGCGCGACAATCACCGCGAGATTTTCAGTGCCTTCGGCGAGCGTGGCGTGAAGGCCGAGCTGGTCGCCGAACGCGCGGCCGGAGAGGCGCTACGCTACCTGGCCAGCAGGGCCTGCGTCAGCGAGCACCTGGCCGACCAGCTGGTGCTGCCCCTCGCACTGGCGGGTGGCGGCAGCTTTACGACCACGACGGTGTCGTCGCACCTTGCCAGCAACATGCAGGTCCTCCAGAAGTTCCTGCCGGTCGGGTTTGAGATAACGCAGAACGGGGATATCCCGCAGATCGTTGTGCGATAATTTGTCAGCCGTTTCCCCTGCTTCCAGTAGGGGATCTTCCCCAGGTTCACCCTCGCAAATACCCCCTTCGGGGCATGGCCATCTACCACCAAGGTAAGCCACACCGAATGCCCGCGCAGTCTTATACTTGCAACTGAACTTTGCGGTTCTTTCGCTTACTAACTGTCCGTGACCATGTCCGAAAAGCTCATCCACATCGTCGATCACCGTCCCGGCATCCGCATGCCGCGGCTGGCTGGCGCGCTGGAGCAGCCCAGCGGTTCACTGCGCGACAGCCGTGGCCGCCTGCTGCAGGACCTGCGCATCTCGCTCACCGACCGCTGCAACTTCCGTTGCGTGTACTGCATGCCGAAGGAAACCTTCGACAAGGATCACGTGTTCCTGCCGCGCAGCTCGCTGCTCAGCTTCGAAGAGATCGAGCGCATCGCGCGCATCTTCGTGGCGCATGGCGTGCACAAGATCCGCCTCACCGGCGGCGAGCCGCTGCTGCGCAAGCACATCGAACAGCTGATTGAGCGCCTGGCACAACTGCGCACCCCGGACGGCCTGCCGCTCGACCTTACCCTCACCACCAATGGCTCACTGCTGGCGAAGAAGGCACGTGCCTTGAAAGACGCCGGGCTGAGCCGTGTCACCGTGTCGCTCGACTCGCTCGACGACACCATCTTCCGCCGCATGAACGACGTCGACTTCCCCGTGTCGGAAGTGCTGCATGGCCTGGAAGCCGCGCACGAAGCCGGCCTCGGCCCGATCAAGGTGAACATGGTGGTGAAGGGCGGCATGAACGACCAGGAGATCGTGCCGATGGCGCGCTACTTCAAGGGCTCGCCGTTCATCCTGCGCTTCATCGAATACATGGACGTCGGCACTTCCAACGGCTGGAAGATGGATGAGGTGATTCCCTCCGCCGAAGTGGTGCGCCGCATCCACGCCGAACTGCCGCTGGAAAAACTTGACCCCAACCAGCCCAGCGAAACCGCCGCGCGCTGGCGCTATGCCGATGGCTCCGGCGAGATCGGCGTCATCTCCAGCGTGACCCAGAGCTTCTGCCACGAATGCACCCGAGCCCGCCTCTCCACCGAAGGTGTGTTGTACCACTGCCTGTTTGCCAGCGAAGGCCATGACCTGCGCGCCCTGCTGCGCGACGGCAGCAGCGACGAGGCCATCTCCAGCATCATCGCCCAGCTGTGGCGCGCGCGCAGCGACCGCTATTCCGAACTGCGCAGCCAGCAGACCGAGTACGCCGCACCCGAGCGCAAGCGGGTGGAGATGTCGTATATCGGTGGCTAACCCCTCCACCAGCCATTTCCCGCTCTAGTTACAAGCAGCAGCCTTCATCGCATGGCGTATACTCGGCTGATTTCTCGATTGATAATTCGAGCCTGGCCCCTTTGATTCACTAGACTCTCTTCGGCTGGCAACTTATAGATTTTTTGACCAACGGTCGCAGAGGTAGAAATGCAGGCCAAGAAAAATAAAATTTACGCAACAAGTAAGAGAGTTAAATCCGCGCTCGTTGGCATAACCAAACATATGATGCTCAATTATATTTTGTTTAATTATGTTGATAAGAATAAATGGGTTGATGAGCTGAAAGCGTCTTTTGGAGTTCCATTTGTCGACAATCGAACAGATTTCAACTACTCGAAGTGTTTTTTTACTGCATTAATCAAAGAGGCCTTGAACTTGGTTTAACTTCTAGCCAGTTTTATGAGTACTTGCAGGAGCACGGGATATTGGATCGCGTGTTTATACAAATTTCTACACTTGCTCCATTTGTAACCTATGAATACATGCAATATCAATTTATAAAAAACGATGCGCCTGGAATACATAAGAACCGACAAATTCATTTAAAGAGAAATCCTAGCCCTAACAATGAATTCAAAAAATTCGTTGAGTCCGGGATGCAGAAATTTTGCGAGGATAACGAACTCTATATTCTCGAAGATCAGGATTTGCGCATGAGAGTTGAAGGGGTATCGTTAGAGTTGTCAAAAGATCAAGCGACAGTTTTCAATTTTTTCTTTGACGACGAGAGCAAGGAATAGTTGTCGGCACAATTGGAACCTACCTTGCGTTGTGCGTGTAAAGGTGCTGAATCTCCAACGCCCAATTTCAATGGACCGGATTAGAGGGTCGAATCTGCGCCAATCAGCATAGTGTGCGCATTAACCTAGAAATCCAACGGGTCCACATCCAGCGACCAGCGCAGCTTCCACGCACGCAGGAACTGCTGCAATGACTTGCGCGTGGCGGCGGGCACCACGCCGTACACTTCCACTTCACCCTGCACCGCCGTGGCAGCCGCATGCGCCTGCTGCGTGAAGGCATACACCTCGCCTTCGTTCTTGACCTCTGCCCGCAACAGCGCCTGGAGCACGAACGGAGGGAAGCCGGCCTGTTCGCGCTCGGCCAGCAGGGTGCGCGCCCAGGCCTCATAGTCGTGGACGATCAGCGCGCGGCCGTCAGGCGGAAAGAAGCTACGCAGCCAAAAATGGATCCTAAATTGGGTGGACACCTGGCGTACTCTCATGACAACTAGCCCAGCCATCCGTAAAAAAGCAGAACCCGGAACACGGGTTCTGCTTTTACTCCTGCTGCTTCAGGTTTGAACTCGGGCTGTCACACAGCCTGTGTCCTCCAATCATCTGATGAGGTCAAAACCCCGTCAAATGACAAACCTTTACTATTTCGCGTTGGCTACGGTATATGTGCCCACGCCGCCATGACCTGTGCCATAGGCAACAATCTTGACTGGCTGCGTAAAGCCGCCGCCCGACAATACAGTGCCAATTTCAAGGTGGCCAGACGCAATTGCCGTTACAGTCAGTGTGTTGCCAGACAGCGTGCCGGTCATCACCAATTTGTTACCGTTATCGCCGTTATTTTCATGGTCCTTTTCTAACCCCTTCTTCTTGCCGTTATCCATTCCATTCTTCTTGCCGCGACCTTGTTGGTCTTCGTCAATGGAGCCAGTGATAGCCGTCGACGTCGGTACCGGGGCTGGGGCAGCCACTGGGACCGGATCTGGTGCAACTACTGGAGCTGGCGCAACTGCCGCAGTAGTACTTGTGGTTGTAGTTGGAGCAGTTGCAGTAGTTGTGGTTGGAGCAGTGGTAGTAGTTGTGATTGTGGTTGTGGTTGTAGGCGGACACAGCACAACTCCTGGCGGAAGAATCATGCCGGGGGGAAGGGTCGTGGTCCCGGGCGGCAGAGGAAAGCACGACAGTGTCTGTGCAGCCACAATTGGAGAGTTCGACAGCACAGCCAGGAATGCGGTGGCAACTGCGTACTTAGCGATTTTCATATTAACTCCTTATTCAAAATTTAATACAGCAAACAGGTGCGACTTCTTCCTGACTGAATGATGACTCAGGATAAATGTCTAGTGCAATGCCCATTGGATAGCCGGGGTTCCTAACATGACCAGCGGCCACTCTTCTGCATCAACGGTTATCTATTTACGACGAACGGCGCCACAAGCACTTGACAATTGTCACCTCATGATGGATTTCGGCTCAGTTGGCTGATCACCTTGTCGGCCTTTAGAAATCCAGCGGGTCCACATCCAGCGACCAGCGCAGTTTCTGCGCCGGCAGCGCATCCAGCTGCGGCTTCCAGGCGCGCAGGAACTGCTGCAGCGCCTTGCGCGTGGCGGCCTGCACCAGCAGCTGCACCAGGTAGTGGTTGGCGCGCTTGGGCATGGCGGCGGGCACCACGCCGTACACTTCCACTTCGCCCTGCACGGCCGTGGCGGCCGCATGTGCCTGCTGCATAAAGGCGTACACCTCGCCTTCGTTCTTGCCCTCTGCCCGCAACAGTGCCTGGAACACGAACGGCGGGAAACCGGCCTGTTCGCGCTCGGCCAGCAGGGTGCGCGCCCAGGCTTCGTAGTCGTGCGCGATCAGCGCGCGGAACAGGGGATGCTCGGGAAAGGCGGTCTGCACCAGCACTTCGCCCGGCTTGTCGGCACGGCCGGCGCGACCGGCCACCTGTGACAGCTGGGCGAACAGTTTTTCCGAGGCGCGAAAGTCGCTGCTGTACAGCGCGCTATCCGGGTTGAGCACGCCCACCAGGGTGAGGTTCGGAAAGTCGTGACCCTTGGCCAGCATCTGGGTGCCCACCAGGATGTCCACCGCATCATCCTGGATCTTCTTGCGCATGGCGGCCCAGCTGCCCTTGTTGCGCGTGCTGTCGCGATCCACCCGCAGGATTCTGGCCTCAGGGAAGTGTGCCTGCAGCGCCGCCTCGATGCGCTGGGTGCCGATGCCGACCGGCTGCAGGTCGGTGTTGCCGCAGGAGGGACAGGCGTGCGGCACGCGCTGCTGATGGCCGCAGTGG
Source organism: Gallionellaceae bacterium (assembly GCA_036523795.1). GTDB lineage: Bacteria > Pseudomonadota > Gammaproteobacteria > Burkholderiales > Gallionellaceae > 39-52-133. The sequence continues at coordinate 12,686 of DATDDN010000106.1, forward strand.
TGGCAGCGCAGGCGGCGGTCCCTCAGGTGCAACACCAGCTTGCCCGCGCAATGGGGGCAGCCGGACAGCCAGCCGCAGGCGGTGCACATCAGCACCGGCGCATGGCCGCGGCGGTTGATGAACACCAGGCTTTGTTCCTTGCGCTGCAGGCGCTCACCCAGGGCGGCGAGCAGGGCCGGCGTCATGCCTTCGTGCAGCGGCACGGTGGTGGTGTTGAGGCAGCGCACCTCGGGCAGGCGCGCCTGCTGGTTGGCGCGCTGGCGCAGCGGCAGCAGGGTGTAGCGCCCGCTGTGCGCGTTGTGCCAGCTTTCCAGCGAGGGGGTGGCCGAGCCGAGCACGATGGGGACCGATCTTTGATTCGCTCGGAAGATGGCCACGTCGCGCGCCGAATAGCGCAGGCCGTCCTGCTGCTTGAACGAGGCATCATGCTCTTCGTCCACGATGATCAGGCCCAGCTCGGGTAGCGGAGTGAATACTGACAGGCGGGTGCCCAGCACGATGCGCGCCTGCCCCGACTGCGCGCGCAACCAGTTCTGTGTGCGCTCACCCTCGCTGAGGCCGCTGTGCAGGCTGACCAGCTCGGTCTGCGGGAAGCGGCTCTGGAAGTAATGCTCCAGCTGCGGGGTGAGGTTGATCTCAGGCACCAGCAGCAGCACTTGGCCACTGCGCTGCAGGAAGTGGTGCATCAGGTGCACGTAGACTTCGGTCTTGCCGCTGCCGGTGATGCCGTACAGCAGGAAGCTGGCATAGCCTGCGGAGCGGGTGACGGGGTCGACCGCCTGTTGCTGTTCGTCGGTGAGGGTGTGGGCGTTTTCAAACGCGACTTGGGTGAGTTCGCCCGCTGCCTTGGCATGCTCAGGCGACGATGTTGGCGCACACTCCCGAGCCCAACCGGTTTCCAGCAATGCCTTCAGTGTGGCCATCGCACTGGGCGAGAGCGCACGCACCTGCTGCGCGCCCAGCGGGCCGGCCTGCAGGGCCGCCAGGATGCGGTGCTGGACCACCTTGCGCTTGGGCAGCTGCGCCAGATCGAGCGCGCGTCCTGCTTCACTCAGTTCATAAGTCAGCGCCCGCTTCAGCGTGACAGGCTCGCCGCTGCGCACGCGCGCAGGCAGCGCGGCAAGTACGGTCATACCGAGTGGATGCTGGTAATAGTCGCTACAGAAGCGCAGCAGCTTGAGCAGGTCGGCGGGCAACGGCGGCACGTCGTCCAGCACTTGCTGCACCGCTTTGATGCGCTCGGCGGGAACATCGGTTTCACTCAGGCACTCAAGCACCACGCCGACCATCTGCTGGCGGCCGAACGGCACCAGCACGCGTTGCCCCACCACTGCAGTGAAATTTTCCGGCAGAAAATAATCAAACAGTGTTGACAGCGGCACGTCGAGTGCAACGCGAACAAAATTCATTTTGCTAAATTTTTTTCCGGTGATTTCTTCATTATTCAGCCGACGCTGTTGACTGAATTGGAGTTTTTATCTTACCCACACAATCTGTGGATAACTATGTGTGTAATCTTAAAATAACTCGGCTAACTACCCATGCCGTATACAGTTTTTTCTGTATGCCTGTTTTGCGAGCAGCCGCAGATATTTTTTAAATTCAATAGCTTGCCTACAAATGGTAGAGGCCGCAGGAAAAATCTCCTGCGGCCTCTGCTGTATTCCCGTGCTTGTGCATAAGCGCGGGCTTGTCAAGCACGATTAATGGTATTTACGGCTGAGCTCATGCACTGCGGCCACTAGGGCTGCGGCATTGGCCGGGTCGGTAAATTGCGAGATGCCATGGCCGAGGTTGAACACGTGGCCGCTGCCGAAACCGTAACTGGCCAGGATTTTTTCCACTTCGTCGTTGATGACTTCCGGATTGGAAAACAGCACGGCGGGGTCGAGGTTGCCCTGCAAGGCCACCTTCTGGCCAACGCGCTGACGTGCCACGCCGATGTCCATGGTCCAGTCCAGGCCGACCGCATCGCAGCCGATGTCGGCGATGCTGTCTATCCACAGACCCCCGCCCTTGGTGAACACGATGGAGGGGATGCGCACGCCGTCCTTCTCCTTCTTCAGGCCCTGTACGATGCGCTGCATATAGGCCAGGGAGAACTGATGGTAGGCCGCGTGCGACAGCGCGCCGCCCCAGGAATCGAAAATCATCACGGCCTGCGCGCCGGCGTCGATCTGCGCATTGAGGTACTGCGTCACCGCTTCGGCGGTTACCGCCAGCACGTGGTGCATCAGCGCCGGTTCCTTGTACATCAGGGTTTTGACGCGAGCATAGTCGGAGCTGCTGCCGCCTTCCACCATGTAGCAGGCCAGCGTCCACGGGCTGCCGGAAAAGCCGATCAGCGGCACGCGGCCGTCCAGCGCCTTGCGGATCTCGGACACGGCGTCGGTGACGTAGCGCAGATCCTTGTCGATGTCGGGCAGGCGCAGCGCCTTGATGGCGGCTTCGTCATGCAGCGGGTGCTTGAACTTGGGGCCTTCGCCTTCGGTGAAGTACAGGCCGAGACCCATCGCATCGGGCACGGTGAGGATGTCGGAGAACAGGATGGCGGCATCCAGCGGGAAACGGTCCAGCGGCTGCAGGGTCACCT
>DATDDN010000107.1:0-24177 GCA_036523795.1 Gallionellaceae bacterium
TATGGCGATACGCAGCATGGCGTTTGACGCCGCGTTGCAGGATTTGGCGACACTGCTGCACCGCATCGCACTCGCACAGACTGTTCCCGATGCCATCGCAGAAGATGAGCCCGAACGCGTGCGCCTGATGGAACTGGCGCAGCAGTTCAGTGCCGAAGAGGTGCAGTTGTTCTACCAAATTGCGATCCACGGACGCAATGAGATCAATCTGGCGCCGGATGAATATGCCGGCTTTACCATGACGCTGTTGCGCATGCTGGCTTTCATGCCGGCCGGCACGGTGCAGCCGGTTCAGGCCAGCGCGATGCCCGTTGCAGCCGCCGCACCAGCCGCCAGCGCACCCGCCCTGGCCGTGCGCGAGCCGCAGGCGACAGCGCCGGTGGCCGCGTATGTTGCCACGCCTGCGGCTGGCAGCGGGCAGCTGGACTGGAATGTCATCCTGGGACAGCTCAACGTGCAGGGTATGGCGCGCGAGCTGGCCAGGAACTGTGTGCTGGACAGTTTCGTCGATGGCAAGCTGAGCCTGAGCGTGGCGCCGCAGCACAAGCAGTTCCTCACCAACAAGATTGCGCAGGACAAGCTGCAGGCCGCATTGAGCGAATACTTTGCGCAGCCGGTGCGTCTGGCCCTGGCGGTGGGAGCGCCGGCCACTGCTGCTACGCCGGCAGCCATGGAGCAGCAGGAGAAGCAGGTGCGCCAGCAGGCGGCGGAGATCGCCATCGAGCATGACCCCTTCGTGCGCGAGGTGCAGGCGCAGCTGGATGGGGAGCTGGTGGAAAATTCAGTCAAGTTCGTACAACAGTAATTCTGGAGGAAGCAACAAATGATGAAGGGCGGATTAGGCGGCCTGATGAAGCAGGCGCAGCAGATGCAGGCCAACATGAAGAAGGCGCAGGACGAACTGGCCACCATCGAAGTTGTGGGCCAGTCCGGCTCCGGCGCAGTGAAGGTGACCATGACCTGCGCGCATGAAGTGCGCCGCGTGCAGCTGGACGACAGCGTGATGGACGACAGGGAGATGCTGGAGGACCTGATCACTGCGGCGATGAGCGATGCGGTGAAGCAGGTGGCAGCCACCACCAAGGCCAGGATGAGCGGCTTCGGTGCCGGCCTCAATCTGCCCCCGGGCCTGAACCTGCCATTCTGATCCTGGCGGGATGAAAACTCCTTCCAGCCTGGAGGCGCTGATCGCCGCCCTGCGCGCGTTGCCGGGGGTGGGGCCGAAATCCGCGCAGCGCATGGCTTATCATCTGCTGCAGCGCGACAAGCCGGCCGCCATGCGTCTGTCCGAGGCGCTCAGTCACGCGGTGGAAAGCATTCATCACTGCGCCAAGTGCAACAACTTTTCCGAGGAAGAGATCTGTGAGCTGTGCCGTTCGCCGCGGCGCGATCCGTCGCTGCTGTGCGTGGTGGAGATGCCAGCCGACCTGCTGATGATGGAGCAGACGCAGGCCTACCGCGGCATGTATTTCGTGCTGATGGGAAGGTTGTCGCCGCTGGACGGGGTGGGTGCGCGCGAGCTGCATCTGGAGCGGCTGGTCAAGCGGGCGCAGGAGCAGCCATGCGAGGTGATCCTGGCCACCAATTTCACCGTGGAGGGCGAGGCCACGGCGCACTACATCGCCACCCTGCTGCGGGCGCAGAACATCCCGGTGTCGCGCATTGCACGCGGCCTGCCGGTGGGCGGCGAGCTGGAGCATGTGGACAGCGGCACGCTGGCACAGGCGATCCTGGAGCGGCGCGAGATACACAACTGAAGGCCTGGCCTTAAGCGGAGAATGACATGAGCGAACAAGGCGAACGATTGCAGAAGGTGCTGGCGCAGGCGGGTGTGGGCTCGCGCCGCGAGATGGAGGAATGGATCGAGGCCGGCCGGGTGACGGTGAACGGCGAGGTGGCCACGCTGGGCATGCGCGTGGTCGAGGGCGATGTGATCCGAGCCGACCGTCGCACCATCAAGGTGAAGGCGCAAGAGGAGCAGGAACGTCCGCGCGTGCTGCTGTATCACAAGCAGGAGGGCGAGATTGTCAGCCGCGACGACCCGGAAAACCGCACCAGCGTGTTCGACAAGCTGCCGCGCCTGAAGGGGCAGAAATGGGTTGCCATCGGCCGCCTGGACTTCAACACCAGCGGGCTGCTGATCTTCACCACCTCGGGCGAGTTGGCCAACCGTCTGATGCATCCGCGTTTCGAGGTGGAGCGCGAGTATGCGGTGCGCGTGCAGGGCGAGATGACGCTGGAACAGATGAAGCAGATGACCCGCGACGGGATCGAGCTGGAGGACGGGGTGGTGAAATTCGACCGGCTCAGCGACGAGGGCGGCGAGGGCTTCAACCACTGGTACCGCATCGTGATCAGGGAAGGCCGCAACCGCGAAGTGCGGCGCACCTTCGAGGCGCTGGGCCTGCCGGTGAGCCGCCTGATGCGCGTGCGCTTCGGCATCGTCAACCTGCCGCCGCGCATCAAGCGCGGCATGATGGCCGAGCTGGGCGAGGGTGAAGTGAACATGATCCTGGACTGGGTGGGCCTGAACGTGCCGGCCCCGGCCGAGCCTGCGCCGGCACACGTTTCGCGGCCGGCTGCGCAGCCGGCAACGGTCACGAAGAAGCCCCACCCCAGGGCCGGAGGGCAAGGCAGGGCGCGGCAGGGGCAGGCTGAAGGGGGGCGCAAGCGCCCGGGAGGCAAAACTAGAGCTGGCGTGAAAGGCTAAGAATCGTTAAAATTCGCGGGGTTGGGGGAGATTGTTCAGTCAGGCAACAATTTGAACAGCTAATTACTCGGAAAGATTGAATGGAAGAGCGCGGTAACAAGACCATCATATGCAGTGTGCTGTTTCTGGATATCGTGGAATATTCGAAGAAATCCGTTTCCGGGCAAATCACCCTGAAAGAGGGTTTCAACGCCTTCCTGTCTGACGCCATCCGCGACATTCCCCTCACCGACCGCATCATCCTGGATACCGGTGACGGCGCGGCCATCAGTTTCCTCGGTGACATCGAGGACGCCCTGCAGGTTGCGCTCAACATGCGCAACAGCCTGTTGCAGGAAGGCATGCAGCAGACCCCGCCACTGCTGGTGCGCATGGGCATCAACCTCGGCCCCGTGCGCCTGGTCAAGGACATCAACAGCCAGCCAAACATCGTGGGCGACGGCATCAATGTGGCGCAGCGCGTGATGGGCTTTGCCGATGTCGGCCAGCTGCTGGTTTCCCGTTCCTACTACGACGCTGTATCGCGCCTGTCGCAGGAATATGCGGGCATGTTCCATTACCAGGGCTCGCGCACCGACAAGCATGTGCGCGAGCACGAGATCTACGCGATTGGCTACCCCGGTGAATTCACCCAGAAGCACCTGAAACCGGCAGCCACACAGCCGCTCGCTGCCGCGCCTTCGGTGCGCGGGCGCGTGCTTGCGCCACTGCGCGCACTGCTGGCATCGTTCAAACGTGCATCCGGCATGAAGCGGGCCATGTACGCCTCGGTACTGCTGTTGCCATTCCTCGCCGCGGGCGGCTATCTGGCCATCAAATCCCATCGCGCGGCTGCGCCGGTCAAGCAGGTGGTCGTGCGTTATTATCCCGAGATGGAGCAGGGGGCTGGCAAGAAGGAGGGCGCGCCGACCGTGGTGAGTTCCGCCGAGGCCAAAAAGCCAGTGAAAGAGACAACTGCCGAACCCCCTGCCAAGCCGGCGCCGCGCAAGACCGTACAGGCCGCTGCGGAGCTTGGAATCATCAATATCTCGGCACAGCCTTGGGGCGAGGTTTATCTGGATGGTAAAATGCTGGGCATCAGCCCGCCCTTGGTTGAATTGCAGGCCTCGGTCGGCAAGCATGAGATCGAGATTCGCAATGCGACGTTTCCGGTGTATCGGCAGACTGTGCAGGTGAAGGCGGGCGAAAAGACCAGAGTCAAGCATCAGTTCATCAATTAGTCTGGCTGGAGGATTGCAGGGTGCGGATCGCACGTTTGGGTGGAGTAATGGCGTTGGTGGTGCTGCTGAGCGCTTGCCAGTCCACGAGCTCGTGCGGCGCACCGGCGCCGTCTGCGCAAAAGCTCAGCTATGGCGTGTTGACCTATGAGGAAGGCAATTACCAGGCCTCAATGATTGCACTGCAAGGAGTACTCGAAAACAGCCAGAGTACAAAGCCTGAGCGCTTGCGTGCATACAAGTATCTGGCCTTCATCCATTGCGTCTCGGGGCAGGAAAAAAACTGCCGCGAATACTTCAGGAAGGCGCTGGAGCTTAATCCTTCTTTTGAATTGGAACCCACGGAGACCGGTCATCCGATCTGGGGGCCGGTGTTTCGTAGTGTAAAGAGCAAGTTTGCCAAATAAGGTGCACTGGACAGCATGATTACTCAGTTGGGGCGCTACAACATCATCGGCGAGCTTGGCCAGGGAGCGATGGGCACTGTTTACAAGGCGGTGGATCCCTTGATCGACCGGGTGGTGGCGATCAAGACCATCAACCTCAGCCTCGCCCTGGAAGAGAAGGACGAATACGAAGGCCGCTTCTACCAGGAAGCCAAGGCGGCCGGCCGCCTCAGCCACCCCAACATCGTGACCATCTACGACGTGGGCAAGAGCGGCGACATCGCGTATATCGCCATGGAGTTCCTGCAGGGCCGTGAGCTGCGCGACATCCTCAACGACAATCAGCGCCTGCCGGTGGATCAGATCATCGACATCGTGGCGCAGGTGGCCATGGGACTGGCTTACGCGCATGAGCACGACATCGTGCATCGTGACGTCAAACCCTCCAACATCATGGTGGTGCGCGATGGCCACGTGAAAATCACCGACTTCGGCATTGCGCGCATGGCCTCCGCGTCCGTGCGCACGCAGACAGGCATGGTACTGGGCTCGCCCAAATACATGTCGCCCGAGCAGGTGATGGGCAAGCTGGCCGATCGCCGTTCCGACATCTTTTCACTGGGCGTGATGCTGTACGAGATGCTGACCGGACAGGCGCCGTTCAACGGCGAGAACGTCAATGCCATCATGTACCAGACCCTCAACACGGTGCCGCCGCCGCCCAGCACGTTGCGCCCGGGCGTGCCGGACATGCTCAACTTCATCGTGGCCAAGGCGCTGGCCAAGGATCTGGATGACCGCTACCAGAATGCCAAGGAGTTTGCCGACGACCTGCGTGCCTGCCGCGAGCGTCTGCCGCGCAGCGCCAATGCGGTTGACCTGAGCAAGCAGACCGCCGCAGCGACCGTGCAACTGGAGGCAATACCGGTGACACGTTCCGCTGACGCGCGCGAAGATGAATCCAGACCGGTGGCAGCCGGCCTGTCCACCGCGTTTGATTCGGCGGCTGCAACCATGCGCCTGGCCGCAATGACCGGTTCCAGCGAGGATTTGGAAGAGCTGTCCAAGACCTTCAAGTTGCCGGTGCCGACACCCGAGGAACTGGATCGTGCCGCCGCCGTTGCCCCTGCCGCGCCGCGCCCCAAGGCGGTTGCGCCCGATTTTTCCAAACCCAAGCCGGCGCCTGCCGCACCGCCCAAGCAGGCGGCAGATGAGGACGAGGATGGCGGGGTGGGCGGTAGCCTGCTGCTGATCGTGATTGTGGTGCTGGTGCTGGTCGGGCTGCTTTCAGTATTCCTCTTCTAGCGCTGCCTGCCCAGGGCGCAATGCAATCCCTATACCTCCTGCGACCTTCCCGCCTGTTGGCGGGACTGCTGTTGCTGATGCATCTCCTCGCGCTGTCTGCGCTGTTCACCTTGCCGCTGCCCCTTTGGGGCGGCGCGCTGCTGTCGCTGGTTGTGCTGCTCAGCCTGGCTTACTGGGTTGCCCGCGCGGCCTGGCTGCGCCTGGCGACTTCCTGCGTGTCCATCCGCCTGCACGGCGACAGCGTGGAACTGGTTTGCCGCAATGGCGAGTCGGTGAGCGGAACGGTGCAGCGCGATACGCTGGTCACGCCGTTTCTCGTGGTGTTGCGCATCCTGCCGGCAGAGGGGCGGCGTTGTCGCAATGTGGTGATTGCTGGCGATGCCATGGCGCCGGAAGCCCTGCGTGAATTGCGCGTGGCATTGCGCTGGAAATACTAGGGACGACCGGGCGGTGTGAAGTTTCGCGGCGTCAGCACGGTGGGCAGTGCTTCCGGCAGCGTGTCGGGATAGTCCTTGCTGAAGTGCAGGCCACGACTTTCGTGGCGCAGCAGTGCGCTCTGCACAATGAGGTCCGCACTGAGCACCAGGTTGCGCAGTTCCAGCAGGTCGGAAGTGACGTGGAAGTTGTTGTAGTACTCGTTGATCTCTTCGTGCAGCAGCTGGATGCGGTTCTGCGCGCGCTGCAGGCGTTTGGTGGTGCGCACGATGCCCACGTAATCCCACATGAAGCGGCGCAGCTCGGCCCAGTTGTGCGAGATCACCACGGCCTCGTCGGCATCCGTCACCTGGCTTTCGTCCCACTGCGGCAGATCGGCCATCGTCTGGGCAGGCTGCGCCAGAATGTCGCGCGCGGCGGCTTCGGCAAATACCAGGCATTCCAGCAGCGAATTGCTGGCCAGGCGGTTGGCGCCGTGCAAGCCGGTGTGGGCAGTTTCGCCTATGGCATACAGGCGCTCCACATTGGTGCGGCCGTGCAGGTCCACCTGCAAGCCGCCACAGGTATAGTGCGCGGCAGGGACCACCGGGATGGGTTCCCTGGCAATGTTGATGCCGAGATCCAGGCAGCGCGCATAGATGTTGGGGAAATGCTGCTGCAGGAATTCCAGCGGCTGGTGCGAGATGTCGAGATACACGCAGTCCAGGCCGTGCTTTTTCATTTCGAAGTCGATCGCTCGTGCCACCACGTCGCGCGGTGCCAGTTCGGCGCGTTCGTCGTGCCAGGGCATGAAACGCGTGCCATCCGGCAGCTTGAGCAGGCCGCCTTCGCCGCGCACCGCTTCGCTGATGAGGAAAGACTTGGCGTGTGGATGGTACAGGCAGGTGGGGTGGAACTGGATGAACTCCATGTTGGCCACCCGGCAGCCCGCACGCCAGCCCATGGCAATGCCGTCGCCGGTCGCGGTGTCGGGGTTGGTGGTGTACAGATAGACCTTGCCGGCGCCGCCGGTCGCCAGAATGGTGTTGCGTGCGCTGATGGTGAGGATTTCGTCGCGCAGGGTGTCCAGCACGTAAGCGCCGTGGCAGAGGTTGTCCCGGCGCCCCAGCTTCTTGCCGGTGATCACGTCGATGGCCATGCAGTGTTCCATCACGGTGATGTTGGGATGGGCCAGCACTCTGGCGGAGATCGTTTCCTGCACCGCCAGGCCGGTGGCGTCGGCCGCGTGGATGATGCGGCGGTGGCTGTGGCCGCCTTCACGCGTCAGGTGATAGCCGTTGCCTTCGTCGCGGGTAAAGGGAACGCCCTGCTGGATCAGCCAGTCGATCGACGCCTTGGCATGTTCGACCACAAAACGTGTGGTGGCGGGATCGCACAGGCCGGCACCGGCGATATGCGTATCGAGGATGTGCTCGTCCCAGGAATCGTCGGGTGACAGCACGGCGGCGATGCCGCCCTGGGCCCAGGCACTAGCGCCATCCAGCATGGATTTTTTGGTAACGACTGCCACTTTTTGCCGGTCGGCCAGCTTGAGTGCCAGCGACAGGCCAGCGAGGCCGCTGCCGATGATCAGGGCATCAAACTGAAGTACGCTGCTGGAAGGTTGTTTGCGCATGGGCCAGAACTATAGCAAATTTAAGGAAATTCTGATTGAGTGGCGTCGCGGGCGGGTAAAATCAGATCCCATGCTCGAGACTGAACTTTATCCGCCATGCCCTGTCCATTGGTCATCGCAGGCAAGACTGCACGCTGCGGGCTCATCCGGTTATACTGCTGGACACTAGGCGGGTGCTGTATCCATTTGACCGGGATGATTAAGAAATGAGCGACAGGGAGGTCGACCAGCAGTTGGTTGAGCGCGCGCAGCGGGGCGACAAGCACGCCTTCGAGCTGCTCGTGGCCAAATACCAGCGCAAGCTGGGGCGCCTGATTTCGCGCTTTGTGCGCGATCCGGCCGAGGTCGAGGATGTGACCCAGGACGCATTCATCAAGGCCTACCGCGCCTTGCCTTCGTTCCGTGGCGACAGCGCGTTTTATACCTGGCTGTATCGCATCGGCATCAATACGGCCAAGAATTACCTGCTGGCACTGGGGCGTCGGGCTCCGACCAGCACGCAGTTCAATGCGGAAGAGTCCGAGGATTTCGAGGAGTCGGATCTGTTGCACGACGTCAGTACGCCGGAAAACGAATTGATGAGCAAGCAGGTGATCGATGTGGTGAACTCTTCCCTGCAACAGTTGCCGGATGAATTGCGCACCGCACTGACGCTGCGCGAGATCGAAGGGCTCAGTTATGAGGAAATTGCCGAGGTGATGAATTGCCCGATCGGCACCGTGCGTTCCCGGATCTTCCGGGCGCGTGAGGCGATCGCGACCAATCTGCGCCCGCTGTTGGGCACCAGTAACGACAAAAGGTGGTAGGAATGAAAGAGCGCATTTCAACGTTGATGGACGGCGAGTTGTATGAAGACGAGGCAATTGCACTGTTGGGCAAGCTCAAGAGCGACGACCAGGCACAGCAGGACTGGCGTGCTTACCACCTGATCGGCGATGTATTGCGCCAGCCCGATCACATATCCCGCGACATCACCTCTGCCTTGCGCGAACGCTTGCGCGCCGAGCCCGTGGTATTGGCGCCGCGTACCCGCGTCAGCAAGAAAGTCGGTTATATCGCCATGTCCGCGGTGGCATCGGTGAGTGCACTGGCGGTGGTGGTGTGGATGACCATGCAGATCCAGGCTGAACCGGCGCCCGGGCTGGCGCTGCAGCAAACTTCTCCGGCAACCCCGGGCAATGTGCAACTGGCGGCGGCCGCTTCCGGCAAGGGGGCTGCGCCGCAGGGCAAGGCGATCAACAGGGATATGGACGATTACCTGGTCGCCCATCAGGAGGTGTCGCCCAGCACCGAGATGGCCGGAGGCACGACATACATTCACACCGTGGCGGCCAGATAGTGTCTTACTCAGTACTGCATCCCAAATTCCTGCTGGCGACCCTGCTGCTGTCGTCCTGCGCCTGTGCTGTGGCCGCTCCGGCCCAGCAGGACGAGCTGGGCTGGCTGAAGGTGATGGCATTTGCCGCGCACCGCACCGATTACGCAGGCACTTTCATCTATCAATCCGGCAACCACATCGAAACCTCGCGCATCACCCACGTGCTGGATGCTGCCGGCGAACATGAGCGCATCGAGGGACTGGATGGCGAGCCGCGCGAAATCATCCGCAACAATGACCAGGTCTGGTGTGCGCTGGGGCAGGGCAAGGTGCTGCTCAAGAAGCGCGAAGGCGGATGGAAGTTTCCGACGCTGCTGCCTGAACAGTTGTCTGCGCTGAATGAAAATTACGTCATCCGCCATGGCGACGACGATCGCGTGGCTGGTTTTCACGCCCATACCCTGACTTTCCAGCCCCGCGACAACCTGCGCTATGCCCGCAAGATGTGGGCCCACGGCGACTCAGGGCTGTTGCTCAAGGCGGTGGTGCTGGATGAGCTGGGACAGGTCATCGAACAATATGCGTTTACCCAGCTGACGATCGGCGGCAACATCGACCGCCAGTGGATCGATGTCGAGAAGACGCTGAAACCCAAACAGATCGTCGTTTCGCCGGACGTGGCGGCCACCGCCGTACAAAGCGGCTGGCAAGTGGGCATGTTGCCGCCCGGTTTCCGCAAGGTGCAGGAACTGAGCCGCACCATGCGCGAAGGCAATGCGCCCGTCACGCATATGGTGTTTTCCGATGGGCTGGCCGGCATCTCGGTGTTTATCGAGAGCCTCTCCAACCGGCCCCGGATGCACCCGGGTCTGTATAGCCAGGGTTCGATGCAGGTTTACAGCAAGATCATCGACGGCAACCTGCTGACGGTGGTCGGTGAAGTGCCGCCAGCCACGGTGCTGCAGGTGGCGGAATCGGTACATCGCGGAGGAAAGTAATCATGCTGGAAACACGCGCAATCGTCATTCGCCTGGAGGGCGAGGATGCACTGGTGGAGTCCACCCAGGGCGGTGGCTGTGGCCACTGTGACAGCGAAAAGGGCTGCGGCAGCGGCAAGCTGTCGCAACTGTTCAGCGCGCAGCCGCGCCGCTTCCGCGTGCGCAATGAGGCGCAGGCGCAGCCGGGGATGGAAGTGCAGATCAGCGTGGCGGAAGGCGTGCTGCTGCGCAGTGCATTGCTGATGTATGTCCTGCCGCTGCTGTTGCTGCTGGCCGGCGGGGCGCTGGGCGGGCAGCTTGCACGAGAGGCTGCCGCTGCCGATGGCTATGCCGCACTGGGCGGTGTGCTGGGCCTGGTGCTGGGGTTCCTGCTGGCGCGCTGGCTGGCCGCGCGCCAGCTTGGCACTGCTGTAGCGCGACCGGTCATTGTTTCCTGCATGTCGTCCTCTGCCGCATGCAGGCACTGAGGGCGAGCAACTTGTTGATTACCCAGAAGGAGAAGAAATGCTGAAGAAGTTTCTTGCTATTGCGCTGCTGAGCCTGTGCGTGCAGACAGTGGCCGCCAAGGAGCTGCCCGATTTTACCGAGCTGGTAGAGAAGCAGGGCGCTGCAGTAGTGAATGTAAGCACGACTCAAATCATCCAGAGCGGCCCTTCCGGCCTGGAGGGCCTGCCCGAGGGCGATCCCTTTGCCGAGCTGTTCCGCCGCTTTGCCCCGCAGACTCCGCGAGAGCAGGAGTCCCATTCGCTGGGTTCTGGCTTCCTCATCAGTGCCGATGGCTATATTCTGACCAACGCGCACGTGGTGGACAGCGCTGACAGGATCACCGTGCGCCTGACCGACAAGCGCGAATACAAGGCGCGTGTGATCGGTGCCGACAAGCGCACCGACGTGGCACTGCTCAAGATAGACGCCAGCGGGCTGCCCAGGGTCACCCAGGGAGACCCGACTCAGCTCAAGGTGGGCGAGTGGGTGGTCGCAATCGGTTCACCCTTCGGGTTTGACAGCAGCGTCACCGCAGGCATCGTCAGTGCCAAGGGACGTTCGCTGCCGCAGGAAAATTATGTGCCCTTCATTCAGACGGACGTGGCGATCAACCCGGGCAACTCCGGTGGTCCGCTGTTCAACATGAAAGGTGAAGTGGTCGGCATCAATTCGCAGATCTACAGCCGCTCCGGCGGCTATATGGGGCTGTCGTTCGCCATTCCCATCGATGTCGCGATGGAGGTGGTAAACCAGCTGCGCAGCACCGGCAAGGTCACCCGCGGCCGCATCGGCGTCACCATCCAGGACGTCACCCGCGAACTGGCGGATACCTTCGGGCTGCACAATACCGCCGGCGCGTTGATTTCCGGTGTGGAAAAAGGCGGCCCGGCAGACAAGGCCGGCATCCAGGTCAGCGATGTGATTCTCAGGTTCGATGGCAAGAGCGTGCAGGCTTCGCACGATTTGCCGCGCATGGTTGCGTTGACCCGCCCGGGCAGCAAGGTGCCGGTGCAGCTGTGGCGCAAGGGCGCGACCAGGGACGTAACCCTGGTGGTGGGCGAGATGCCTGCCGATGGCCGCATGCGCGCAGCGCGTAGCGACGCCGGCTCCGACCAGGTTGCGCGCCTTGGCATTGGCGTGGTGGAGCTGACCGCTGAGCAGAAAAGGCAGCTGCAGATTGAGGATGGTGTGCTTATCGAGGAGGTGCGCGGAGCCAATGCGCGCACGGAACTGCAGCGCGGCGACATCATCCTGGCGCTGGGAAATGTGCCGGTAAGCAGCGTTGAACAGCTCAATGCCCAGCTCAAAGCCATCCCCAAGGGGCGCAATGTGGCCCTGCTGGTGCGGCGCGACGACGGCGCGTCCTATGTTGCAATCAAGCTGGACGAGAAATAGGCGGGTATCCGGCGCGCCGAGGGATTCAGCCCTCAGCGTAGCCGGCTAAAATCGGCTAAAATCCTTTCTTTTCGAATTCGGCACCTCCCATATCCGCAACCTGCCGCATGACAGTGCGGCCAAGGCGTGAATGCGGATGGGGACAACATACATGCAACATATCCGAAATTTTTCCATCATTGCCCATATCGACCACGGCAAATCCACTCTGGCGGATCGCATCATTCACTTGTGCGGAGGCTTGTCCGACCGTGAAATGGAGGCGCAGGTGCTGGATTCGATGGACATCGAACGTGAGCGCGGCATCACCATCAAGGCGCAGACCGCCGCGCTCAACTACAAGGCACGCGACGGCAAGACCTACAACCTCAACCTGATCGACACCCCGGGGCACGTGGATTTTTCGTACGAAGTGTCGCGCTCGCTGTCGGCCTGCGAGGGCGCGCTGCTGGTGGTGGATGCCTCGCAGGGGGTGGAGGCGCAGACCGTGGCCAACTGCTACACCGCGCTGGACCTGGGCGTGGAAGTGGTGCCGGTATTGAACAAGATCGACCTGCCCTCGGCCAACCCGGAAACCGCCATCGAAGAAATCGAGGACGTGATCGGCATCGATGCGCACGATGCCGTGAAATGCTCGGCCAAGACCGGCCTCGGCGTCGAGGACGTGCTGGAGGCCATCATCGCCAAGATTCCGGCCCCCAAGGGCGACACGGCTGCGCCACTGCAGGCGCTGATCATCGATTCCTGGTTCGACAATTATGTGGGCGTGGTGATGCTGGTGCGCATCGTCAACGGCACCCTGCGCCCCAAGGAAAAGATTCTGCTGATGGCCACCGGCGCGCAGCACCTGACCGAACACATCGGCGTGTTCACGCCCAAGTCGCAGCCGCGCGACGTGCTCTCCGCCGGCCAGGTGGGTTTCGTGATCGCCGGCATCAAGGAGCTGAAGGATGCGCGCGTGGGCGATACCCTGACCCACCAGGCGCGCCCGGCTGCGTCACCCTTGCCTGGCTTCAAGCAGGTGCAGTCGCAGGTATTTGCCGGCCTGTTCCCGGTCGAAGCCAACCAGTATGAAGCGCTGCGCGATTCGCTGGAGAAACTGAAGCTGAACGATGCGGCGTTGCAGTTCGAGCCTGAGGTATCGCAGGCGCTGGGCTTCGGCTTCCGTTGCGGCTTCCTCGGTCTGCTGCACATGGAGATCGTGCAGGAGCGCCTGGAGCGCGAATTCGACATGGACCTGATCACCACCGCACCGACGGTGGTGTATGAGGTGCTGTTGCGCGACGGCACCCTGCTGATGGTGGACAACCCGGCCAAGATGCCCGACCCGTCCAAGATCGAAGAGATCCGCGAGCCCATCGTCAGCGTCAACCTGTACATGCCGCAGGAATACGTGGGGGCGGTGATCACGCTGTGCACGCAGAAGCGCGGTGTGCAGATCGACATGACCTATCACGGCCGTCAGGTGCTGCTCAAGTACGAGATGCCGATGGGCGAGATCGTGCTGGATTTCTTCGACAAGCTGAAGTCGGTATCGCGCGGCTATGCCTCGATGGATTACGAGTTCAAGGAGTATCGTCCGGCGGACGTGGTCAAGGTGGACATGCTGATCAATAGCGAGAAGGTGGACGCGCTGTCCATCATCGTGCACCGCGCCAACAGCCAGTACCGTGGACGCGAAGTGGCGGCCAAGATGCGCGAGATCATTCCGCGCCAGATGTTCGACGTGGCGATCCAGGCGGCGATCGGTGCAAACATTATCGCGCGCGAGAACGTCAAGGCGCTGCGCAAGAACGTGCTGGCCAAGTGCTATGGCGGCGACATCTCGCGCAAGAAGAAGCTGCTGGAGAAACAGAAGGCCGGCAAGAAACGCATGAAGCAGGTCGGCAGCGTGGAAATTCCGCAGGAGGCCTTCCTCGCCATCCTGCAGGTTGAAGACAAATAGGAGCGCAGATGGATTTTGCACTGATCATGTTCGTAATGCTGCTGGTGACGGGCGGCATCTGGTTGCTGGATCGTTTTGTCCTGCTCGGCAAGCGCCCGGCGGACGCCAAGGAACCGTGGTGGGTGGAATACGCCAAGAGTTTCTTTCCGGTGATCCTGTTCGTGTTCCTGCTGCGCTCCTTCCTGGTGGAGCCGTTCAAGATTCCTTCCGGGTCGATGATTCCCACCCTGCAGGTCGGTGACTTCATCCTGGTCAACAAGTATACCTACGGCATCCGCCTGCCCATCATCAACCAGAAGATCGTGCAGCTGAACAACCCGCAACGCGGCGATGTGATGGTGTTTCACTACCCCGAGAATCCATCGGTGGACTACATCAAGCGCGTGGTCGGGGTGCCCGGTGACGTCATTGTGTATCGCGGCAAGCAGCTGTTCGTGAATGACGTGGCGCAGGCGCTGCAGCACGAAGATCAGTACAATTACATCGACGGCTTGAACCTGGTGCATACCGAGCGCTACAGCGAGAATCTGGATAATCACGCGCACCCGGTATTGCTCAACCCGGACATGCCATCGATACACCTGGGCTCGGTGGCGGAATTCCCGCTGCACAATCAGTGCAGCTATAGTGACAAGGAAATGCGCTGCACCGTGCCGGCGGGTCATTATTTCATGATGGGCGACAATCGCGACAACAGCCGCGACAGCCGCTACTGGGGCTTTGTGCCGGATAACATGATTGTCGGGAAGGCATTTTTTGTGTGGATGAATCTGGGCGACTGGAAACGCATCGGCTCGTCCATTAACTGAGGGGAATGAAATGAACGCAATGATCAAGCAGCAACACGGTTTCTCGTTTACGGGCTTTATTGTGGCGGCATGCCTTTTGATAAGCGCAGCAATATTCGCCATGAAAGTAGTTCCATCCTACATGGAGAACAAGAAGGTGCAGAAAGCGTTTGATACGATCGCGAGCGACCCTGTCATGCAGAATGCCAGCGAGAACGAAGTTCGCATGTCCTTCTTCAATCGTGCGGTCACCATGGATGCGGTCACCGTGGTGAACGAGCGCAGCATTGATGTCTATAAAGACAATGGCAGACTGGTTCTGAGTGCGGACTATAACGTCAAGGTGCCGCTGTTTGGCAATGCCAGCCTGCTGCTCGAATTCCATCCGACCTCTGCCCATTAACGCAGCCTGAGATGGATCGCGACTCGCTGTGCCGCCAGCTCGGCCACGTATTTACGCAGCCGCAGCTGCTGCAGCGAGCCCTGACCCATCGCAGCCATAGCACAGCACACTACGAGCGCCTGGAATTCCTCGGCGACAGCGTGCTCAACTGTGCGGTCGCCCGCTATCTGTATGACCACTACCCAGACCTGCCCGAGGGCGACCTGTCGCGCCTGCGCTCGCACCTGGTCAACCAGGACACGCTGAGTGTGCTGGCGCAGCAGCTGCAGCTGGGAGAACAGCTGCTGCTGGGCGAGGGCGAGCGCAAGAGCGCCGGTTTTCGCCGCCCCTCCATTCTTGCGGATGCGCTGGAGGCGCTGATCGGCGCGGTGTTCCTGGACGGCGGATTTGCCGCGGCAGAGCAGGTGGTGTTGAAGCTGTATGTGCCCTATCTGAAAGAGTCCGACGTGCAGGCGCTGGGCAAGGATGCGAAAACCCGCTTGCAGGAATACCTGCAAGGTCGCAAACTGGCCTTGCCCAAATACAGTGTGGTGGCCACGAGTGGCGAGGCGCACGAGCAGCAATTCAAGGTGGCGTGCGAAATCGCGCAACTCCATGTGTTGACCCATGGCGAGGGCAGCAGCCGGCGCATCGCCGAGCAGGCCGCAGCCGATGCGGCATACCGACAAATTCAGACCAAGAGCAAATGAGCACAAACACAGCATTCCACAGCGGCTTCATTGCCATCGTCGGCCGTCCCAACGTGGGCAAGTCCACCCTGCTCAATCACCTGATCGGGCAGAAGGTCAGCATCACCTCGCGCAAGGCGCAGACCACGCGCCACCGCATTTCTGGCATCCTCACCGAGGAGCATGTCCAGTTTGTTTTTGTCGATACTCCGGGCTTCCAGACCCAGCACCTGAATGCGCTCAACAAGGGCATGAACCGTGTTGTCACCAACAGTCTGCGCGACGTCAGCGTGGTGCTGTTCGTGGTGGAGGCGCGCCATTTCGACGAGCGCGACCGCCAGGTGATGAACCTGCTGCCACAGAACGTGCCGGTGCTGCTGGTGATCAACAAGGCCGACATGCTGGAGGATAAGTCCGAGCTGCTGCCCTTCATCGAGAAAATCTCGCAGGAGCGCGAATTCACCGCTATCGTGCCGGTCAGTGCACGCCAGAACAAGCAGCTCGATACGCTGCTGGACGCCATCCGCCCGCTGCTGCCGGAAGGCGAGAAGATCTACCCCGAAGATGAAATCACCGACCGCAATGAACGCTTCCTGGCGGCCGAAATCGTGCGCGAGAAAGTGTTCCGCCTCACCGGCGAAGAGCTGCCTTACTCGGTGAGCGTGGTGGTCGAGCAGTTCAAGCTGGAAGGCGCACTGCGCCGCATCAACGTTGCCATCCTGGTGGACAAGGAAGCGCACAAGGCCATGCTGATCGGCAAGGGCGGCGAGAAGCTCAAGGAAATCGGCACCCAGGCGCGCCTGGACATGGAAAAGCTGTTCGACGGCAAGGTGTTCCTCGAAATCTTCGTCAAGGTGCGCAGCGGCTGGGCCGACAACGCGCAGGTGCTGAAGAGCCTAGGCTACGAATAACGTCGCATCATGTCGCAGGCACATCAACATCGCCTGCAAGACGAACCCGCCTTCGTCCTGCACAGCTACCCGTTTCGCGAGACCAGCCTGATCGTCGAAGTATTCAGCCGCCACCACGGCCTGCTGCCGCTGGTGGCGCGCGGCGCGCGGCGGCCGCGTGCGGCGTTGCGCGGTGTGCTGATGAGCTTCCAGCCGCTGTCACTGAGCTGGTTCGGCAAGAACGAGCTGCGCACCCTGCACAGCGCCGAGTGGCAGGGCGGCCAGCCCCAGCTGCAGGGCACCGCGCTGATGTGCGGCTTCTACCTGAACGAGCTGCTGCTCAACCTGATGGCGCGCGACGATCCGCACGAACAGCTGTTTGATTACTACCAGCTCACACTGCAGCGGCTCAGCCTGGGCAGCGATTACGCCGCCACCCTGCGCTGTTTCGAGAAGCATCTGCTGCAGGAACTGGGCTATGCCCTGTTGCTGGAGCGGGAGGCCGACAGCGGCGCGGAGATCGACCCGAACCTGTCCTATCGTTATATGATTGAGCGTGGTGCCGTGCACGACGCATCGGACCGGCAGGAAGGGCTGCTGGTTTCCGGCAAGACCCTGCTCGACATGGCTGCGGACGATTACCGCGATGCGCAGAGCGCACGCCAGGGCAAGCAGCTAATGCGCATGCTGCTCAATCACCATCTGGGTGGGCGGCCGCTGCATACGCGCGAACTGATCAAGGAATTGACCAAGCTGTAAGGACATTTTGTCCGCAGATTACGCAGCTCAATCTGCGGACAAGCACTTAAGGAGCGTGAAGCAATGATCAAACTGGGACTCAACATCGACCACGTCGCCACCCTGCGCGAGGTGCGCGGCACCCGTTATCCCAACGTGCTGCAGGCGGCGCTGATCGGCGAGGCCGCCGGTGCCGACGCCATCACCCTGCACCTGCGCGAGGATCGTCGCCACATCCAGGACAAGGACGTGGAAATTCTGCGCGACATGCTGCAGACCCGCATGAATCTCGAAAGCGCCATCACCGACGAGATGCTCAACATCGCCCTGCGCATCAAGCCGCATGACGTCTGCTTCGTGCCCGAGCGCCGCGAAGAGCTCACCACCGAAGGCGGCCTGGACGTGATCCGCTACTTCGACCAGGTCAAACACGCGTGCGGCAAATGTGCCGAGGCCGGCATCCGCGTGTCGCTGTTCATCGATCCGGACGAGAAGCAGCTGGATGCGGCGAAGGCCGCCGGTGCTCCCGTAGTGGAAATCCATACCGGCAAGTATGCCGATGCCGCCAGCGTGCCGGAACAGCAGCATGAGCTGGAGCGCATCCAGCGCGCGGTGGCGCATGGCCACGCCATCGGCCTGCAGGTCAATGCCGGCCATGGCCTCAACTACCACAACGTGCAGCCCATCGTGGCAATCCCGCACATCGCCGAGCTCAACATCGGCCATGCCATCATCGCCGAAGCGCTGTTCATCGGCCTGGAGCAGGCGGTGAAGAAGATGAAAGCGCTTTTAACCAATAAATCGTAGCGAGCAGCATGAGTGCAAGGAGCCGCGCAGTGAGTGACGAAACATATCTTGCAGATAGGCGAGGAGCGAACGACAACGAAGTTGCGGTGGAGACTTACCTTCAGGTTAGTCAGAACCAACACGCGACGCCGCAATCGTGCTGCGCAGCAGATTTATCATGATCTACGGTATCGGTACGGACATTGTCGCTTATGCGCGCATCGAGGCCATGCACCAGCGCCACGGCCTGCGTGCTGCAAAGCGCATCCTCAGTGCGCAGGAAATGGCCGAATACCAGGCCAGCACTGACCCCGCGCGCCTGCTGATGAAGCGCTTTGCTGCCAAGGAGGCGCTGGCCAAGGCGGCCGGCACCGGCCTGCGCCACCCGCTCGCACTGGGCAGCATCAGCGTGGTGCACGATGCGCTGGGAAAGCCCATGTTCAACTTTGCCGCCGAGCTCGCCGCACATTTTCGGCAGTCTGGCATCACGCGCCATCACCTGAGCATCAGTGACGAGCATGATTCGGCCGTGGCATTTGTAATTCTGGAAGGAGAAGGTTGATGGGAATCGGACCGGTCATGCTGGATGTCGCCGGCAAGGTGCTGACAGCGGAGGATGAAGCGCGGCTGCAGCATCCGCTGGTGGGCGGAGTGATCCTGTTTGCGCGCAATTTCGAGTCGCCGCGCCAGATTGCCGAGCTGTGCGCCAGCATCCATGCGCTGCGCACGCCGCCCCTGCTGATTGCGGTGGACCATGAAGGCGGGCGCGTGCAGCGTTTCCGCGAAGGCTTCACGCGCATTCCGGCCATGCGCGAGCTGGGCAAAATCTGGGACGAGCACCCCAAGCGCGCCAGGCATCTGGCGCAGCAGGCCGGCTATGTGCTGGCAGCCGAATTGCGCGCCTGCGGCGTGGATTTCAGCTTTGCCCCGGTGCTGGACGTGGACTATGGCTGCAGCCGGGTGATCGGCGATCGCGCCTTCCATTCCGAGCCGCAGGCCATCGCAGAGCTGGCGCACAGCCTGCTGCAGGGCATGCGCGAGGGCGGCATGCACACGGTGGGCAAGCACTTCCCGGGGCATGGTTTCGTCGAGGCCGATTCGCACCTGGAAATTCCCGTGGATGAGCGCAGCTACACCGACATCGAGCTGTGCGACCTGATCCCGTTCCGCCAGATGATAGGCTTTGGCCTCAGCGCGGTGATGCCGGCGCACGTGATCTATCCCAAGGTGGATCCCAAACCGGCCGGTTTCTCCAGCGTGTGGCTGAAGGATGTGCTGCGCGGCGAGCTGGGCTTCGAGGGCTGCATTTTCAGCGACGACCTCAGCATGGAAGGCGCCACCGTGGCGGGCGGCATCGTGCAGCGCGCCGAGGCTGCGCTGCAGGCCGGCTGCGACATGGTGCTGGTATGCAACCGTCCCGACCTGGCCGACGAACTGCTGGCCGGGCTGAAATACGACATGCCTGCCCCCGGCAAGGCGCGCATCGCCCACATGCGTGGTCGTCCGCATCCGCAAACGCTGGTGCAGCTGCACGAGGATGCCGAATTCATCAAGGCGCTGCACGATGTGGCCAGCATCGGCAGTGGCAGCGGAGAGCTGCGGCTGGCCTGAAAATATGCCCTGTGGCTGACGCTTACTTCCTTTGCTATTTCGCGGCAGGATTGAGATAATTTTGCTGTTTCACAACTGCCCAATCACCCAATTGTCCAGTCACATAGCCCACCGGTAAGCGAAATGAGTGAATTGCAGATCAGCCTGTTGGCCATCGGTATCATCGTTGTAATGGCGGTCTACCTGTATGGCTACTGGCAGCAGCGCCAGTACAGGCGCCACTTCGGCAATGCCTTCAAGCAGCAGCGCGAAGATGCGCTGTATCACGACAGCACTCTCTCCCGCGCCCCGGCGGCAGACACCAGTGATCGGCTGGCCGGCAGTGAGACTGCACGCACCAACGCCGCCGACGAACCCTGTTCCCTGCTGGACGAACGCACCGACTACATCGCCGGCATCTACCCAAAAAAACTGTGCAGCGCCGACGTGCTGGCGCTGCTGTGGCAACGTCGCTTCGATTTCGGCAAGAGCGTGAATGCCTGCGGCCAGAACGCTGCGACCGGCAACTGGGAAAAAGTGATCGCCGACAGCCCCTTGACCTATTCCGCCTTCCGCATCGGCGTGCAGCTGGCCAATCGCTCAGGCGCGGTGACCGAGGCACGCCTGTACAGCTTCAGCGAGCTGGCACGCGACATCGGCCAGCGCCTGCAGGCCGAGACCGAGCTGCCCGATATCGGCGCTGCCCTGCAACGCGCGCAGGCGCTCGATGCCTTCTGCGCCGAGGTGGATCAGATGATAGGCCTCAACCTGCTGCCAGGGGGAGGCCGCGCCTTGCCCGGCAACGATGTGGCGCGTGTCGCCGAGCTGCACGGCCTGGAGCTGCAGGCAGACGGCGCATTCCATCTGCTGGATGGGCGCGGCCATACCGTGTTCAGCCTGAGCAATTACGACAACGTGCCGTTCCAGCACCACACCCTCAAGCAGATGCGCGTCAATGGTCTCACCCTGCTGCTCGACGTGCCGCGCGTGGAACAGCCCGCCCAGCGCTTCGACCAGCTGGTGACGCTGGCAAGGGCGCTGGCGGGCGATCTGCGCGCGGAAGTGGTGGATGACCATCGCGTGCCCGTGCAGCCCGCAGCCCTGACGCAAATCCGCGCACGCGTGGCCGAGATCGAAGAACGCATGCTGGAAGGCAACATCATCCCGGGCAGCGCGCAGGCGCGCAGATTGTTTGCCTGATGACTTCTGCCGCAGCTCAACGCATCAAAGCCCTGCGCGCCGAAATCGAGCGCCACAATCACGCCTATTACGTGCTGGACGCGCCCACCATCCCCGATGCGGAATACGACAGGCTGTTCCGCGAACTGCAATCTCTTGAGGCACAACATCCCGAACTGCTCACCGCCGATTCGCCCACCCAGCGCGTGGGCGGCAGGGTGCTGGAAGGCTTCGCGCCGGTGCGTCACGCCGTGCCCATGCTGTCCATCCGTACCGAGACCGACACCGAGGCCAGTGGCGCGGCCAACTTCGACACGCGGGTGAAAAATGCGCTGGGCAGCAGCGATGAAATCGAATATGCCTGCGAACTGAAATTCGACGGCCTCGCCATCAACCTGCGCTACGAGCACGGCGTGCTGGTGCAGGCCGCCACCCGCGGCGACGGCGAGACCGGCGAGGATGTCACGCAGAACGTGCGCACCATACACTGCATTCCGTTGCACCTCAGCGGCTGCAGTGCCGCTGTGCTGGAAGTGCGCGGCGAGGTCTACATGTCGCGCAAGGATTTCAACCGCTACAACGACAAGCAGCGTGCAGCCGGCCTGCCTACCCTGGTCAACCCGCGCAACGGCGCCGCCGGCAGCATACGCCAGCTAGATCCGGCCCTTGCCGCCAAACGTCCGTTGTCGTTCTTTGCCTATGGCCTGGGTGAGGTGAAGGGCTGGCCGCTGCCGGCCACGCACAGCGGCATCCTCGATGCCCTGGAAAAATTTGGCCTGCCCGTGTGTGCCGATCGCGCCGTGGTGCGCGGCGCCGCCGCACTCGCGGCATTCCACCAGGGCATTGCGGCCAGGCGCGACAGCCTGCCGTTCGACATCGACGGCGTGGTGTACAAGGTCAACAGCCTCGCGCTGCAGGCCGAGCTGGGCTTCGTATCGCGTGAGCCGCGCTGGGCGGTGGCGCACAAATACCCGGCGGAAGAGCAGCTCACCGTGCTGCGCGACATCGAGATCCAGGTGGGGCGCACCGGCAAACTCACCCCGGTGGCCAAGCTGGAGCCGGTGTTCGTGGGCGGCACCACCGTCTCCAACGCCACCCTGCACAACGAAGATGAAATCCGCCGCAAGGACGTGCACATCGGCGACACCGTGATCGTGCGCCGCGCCGGCGACGTGATCCCGGAAGTGGTGGGCGTGTTGCCCGAACGACGTCCGCCCGCTGCACGCGCCTTTGTCATGCCGACCACCTGCCCGGTGTGCGGCAGCCATGTGGTGCGCGAAGAGGGCGAGGCCGATGCGCGCTGCACCGGAGGCCTGTTCTGTGCCGCCCAGCGCAAGCAGGCCATGCTGCATTTCGCCGGCCGCCGCGCCATGGATATTGAAGGCCTGGGCGACAAGCTGGTAGACCAGCTGGTGGATGAAAACATCATCCATGCCTTGCCCGACCTGTACCGCCTGAGCGTGGAGACGCTGGCTGCGCTGGAACGCATGGCCGAGAAGAGCGCACAAAACATCGTGGCTGCGCTGGAAAAGAGCAAGCACACCACCCTCAACCGGTTCCTGTTTGCGCTGGGCATACGCCACGTGGGCGAGAGCACGGCCAAGGACCTGGCGCGCCATTTCGGTTCGCTGGAAGCCATCATGCAGGCCGACGTCGAGCACCTGCTGCAGGTGCCCGACGTAGGGCCGGTGGTGGCACAGAGCATCGTGGATTTCTTTGCCGAGGCACACAACCGCGAAGTGGTGCAGCAGCTGCGCGCGCTGGGCGTGCAGTGGGCCGAGCATGAGGGCGTCAGCGCGCAGCCCATGCCCTTGAGCGGGCAGACCTTCGTGCTGACCGGAACGCTCGCCAGCATGGGCCGCGATGAGGCAAAATCACGCCTGGAGGCGCTTGGCGCCAAGGTGGCCGGCAGCGTATCGAAGAAAACCCATTGCGTGGTCGCCGGCGTCGAGGCCGGCAGCAAGCTGGACAAGGCCCAGGAGCTGGGCGTGCCGGTGCTGGACGAGCAGGGGTTTCTGCAGTTGCTGGCAGAACACGGCGCGTAGTACAGCGTAGGTCGGGTTAGCGCAGCGTAACCCGACATCGTTAAACCGTTGGGTTACGCGGCAATGCCGCTAACCCAACCTACGAGGCTGCAGTTGCTGCAGGAAAAGGGCGGGTGATCCGCAGATTACGCAGATTCACGCAGATTGAATCGGATCAGGAATTTGTGCGATCCGCGGTGCAGCGTAGCAGCGTAGGTCGGGTTAGCGTAGCGTAACCCGACATCACTAAACCGTTGGGTTACGCTGCAATGCCGCTAACCCAACCTACGTGAGCGCGGTTGCTGCAGCAGAAAACGCTGATCTGCAGATTACACAGATTCACGCAGATGAAATCTGATCAATAAATCTGCGGAAATCTGCGTAATCTGCGTAATCTGCGGACAAATGATTTTAGGTGAGGATAGGTAGATGAAAAAAATAACGAAAGCAGTGTTCCCAGTCGCCGGCCTCGGCAGTCGCTTCCTGCCGGCCACCAAGGCCACGGCCAAGGAGATGCTGCCGGTGGTGGACAAGCCGCTGATCCAGTATGCGGTGGAAGAGGCGGTGGCGGCGGGCATCACCGACATGGTGTTCATCACCGGCCGCAACAAGCGCGCCATCGAGGATCATTTCGACAAGGCCTACGAGCTGGAATCCACCCTGGAGAAAGCCAACAAGACCGAGCTGCTGCGCATCGTGCAGGAAGTTGTGCCGAAGAATGTGAACTGCATCTACATCCGCCAGGCCGAGCCGCTGGGCCTGGGCCACGCCGTGCTGTGCGCGCTGCCGGTGGTGCAGGACGAGCCGTTTGCGGTGATCCTGGCCGACGACCTGATCGACGGCAAGGTGCCCATCGTGAAGCAGATGGTGGACGTGTTTGCGCGCCACCAGTGCTCGGTGCTGGGCGTGCAGGACGTGCCGCGCAGCCAGACCAAGCAATACGGCATCGTCAGCGCCACCAACCTGGAACCGAACCTTGAGCAGGTGCACGGCATCGTGGAAAAGCCAAAGTCCGAAGTGGCGCCATCCACGCTGGCGGTGGTCGGGCGTTACATCCTGACCCCGCGCATCTTCCACCACCTGCAGCAGGTCAAGCCCGGCGCCGGCGGCGAGATCCAGCTTACCGACGGCATCGCCGCGCTGATGCAGGAAGAGAAGCTTCTGGCCTATCGCTTTGATGGCATCCGTTACGACTGCGGCTCCAAGCTGGGCTACCTGCAGGCGCAAGTCGCCTTCGGTCTCCAGCATGAAGAGCTGCGCGGCGACTTCGCCGCCTACCTGAAAACGGTGAGCTGAGTGAT
>DATDDN010000108.1:0-7396 GCA_036523795.1 Gallionellaceae bacterium
CAAACATCCAGGACTACATGAACCGCGTTGCTGTTCAACTGGTCCGGGGTACGGATCGCCCCGATCTGCTGGTTGCTGATAACACCTACTACCGCGCCTATCTGGACAGCATGCAGGCTATCCAGCGCGTGACCGATGAAAAGATGGCTGGTGCTGGTTTCACCAGCCTGAAGTACTTTGGCGCGGGCGGCTCGGCTGACGTGGTGCTTGGTGGTGGTTATGGCTCGACCGGCATCTCGGCGAACCGCATGTACTTCATCAACACCAAGTACCTGTTCTTCCGCCCCCACAAGGACCGCAACTTCGTGCCTATCGGCGGCGACCGCATGAGCGTGAACCAGGACGCCATCATCAAGATGATCGGCTGGGCTGGCAACCTGACGGGTTCCGCTGGTGGTCTTCAGGGCGTGCTGAAAGACTAATTAAGACCCGCTTAGGCGGGTTTTTTAATCGCTTACGAAAGGAAACATCATGGCATTCACCATCATTGAACCCGAAGCAGGGATGCAACCCATCGCTGTTACTTCGACCACCAAGAACCACGAACTCGGCAAGATCGTCCGCGCCAAAGACCCGACCTACGGCGACGGCGAATTTATCTACCTGCTGGGCGTGGCATCGACCGCTGTCGGCTCGCTGGTGACCTACAACGCTGCAGATGGCGTGACGGCTCTGGCTGCAGTGGGCACCAACCTGCCGCGTCCGATTGCGGTTGCGATGTCGGCCAACGTCGCCAGCCAGTACGGCTGGTATCAGATCAGCGGCACCTCGGTCATGGCGAAGTCCTCGGCCACCTCGCTGGCGGCTGGCGCTGCGGTTGGCGTGAAGACCATCGGCTTTATCGCCTCGACCGGCTCCGGCAAGGAAGTTCAGGGTGCGCTGGTTTCTGCTGTGGCGTCTGCTGCATCTGGCCGTACCACGGTGCAGGTTGTTATCAACAGGCCCCACATGCAGGGAAGAATTTCGTGATAACTAACGCGATCTTTTGATGCGGGTTATAATGCCTTTCAGTTCAACAACTGGAGGGCATTATGCCAAGGAAAAAAGGATCACCGCACAAGGCAAAATTAGAAGGTGAACGGTTCCACCGTCTTCTAGTGAAATCTCGTATTTATGGGTCAACGTGGATTTGTGTGTGCGATTGCGGGAAAGAAGTAAAAGCTCAAACATACAGCTTGAAAGCTGGTAAGGTTAAATCTTGCGGATGTTATTCTCGGGATATAACTAGAACGCATGGCATGGAAGGAACTCCAACGTACAACACTTGGGGTCATATGCTATCAAGATGCAGAAACACAAACCACAAGCAATACGCTGATTATGGTGGAAGAGGCATTGCCGTCTGTGATCGTTGGCTAAAGTTCGAGAATTTTCTGGCTGATATGGGGGAAAAACCTGATGGCCTTTCTCTTGATCGCATAGATAACAATGGACCGTATAATCCTGACAATTGCCGTTGGGCAGCTCAACAACAACAGATAGCAAACCGCCGTGTTACACCAAAATACAAAGGTGATGGCGGCAATATGTACTCACTTTCGCAGCTTGCAGAACAAGCAGGTTTGCCTTGGCGTCGTGTATATGATCGGGTGCGCAGTGGTTGGGACATAGACAAGGCGCTAAATACGCCTATTCGCAAAAAATCGATGGAGTAATACCCAGTGCAACTACCCGTTTCAGATGTGCTGATCCGCCACCGGAACAGCGAAGCAACAGCCGATTTGATCATTCCAGTTCACATCATCTGCAATACCCCGGACGACGTGCTGATCCGCAACATCAAGGCCAATTCGCGCCTTGACAAGAAATGGCAGGCAGTTGTGCCTGAACACGAAAGAATCGCGGTGATCTGCGGTTCTGGGCCTTCGATGGCCGACACACTAGATGAAGTGCGCGAATGGCACGAAGCCGGGGCAACCATCTTCGCCCTCAATGGATGTGCCAAGTTTCTGGCTGATAACGGGATAACCGCCCATTATCAAGTCATGTGCGACGCGCGCCCGGAGAACGTCGATCTCATTGGACCCGCATGGAACCACCTGTTCGCATCCCAGTGCGATCCTGAGCTGTTCGAGCGCGTTCCTGATGCAATCCTGTGGCATCTGCAGATCGGAGACATCGAGGACTATTTCCCTGACTATCAAGGGCCTTATGCCTTGATCGGCGGCGCGGCATCGGTTGGCAACACCACCACCTGTCTGGCCTATGCGATGGGATACCGCACGCTGCACCTGTATGGCTTCGACTCCTGCCACAAGGAAGGCAAGGGCCACGCCTTCAGCCAGCCGCTGAATGATGGCGACCCGGTTCTTGTGACCGAGTGGGCGGGCAAGCAGTACCTGACCAGCTTCACCATGAAGCACCAGGCCGAGAAGTTCCTTGAAACGTCTGCTGCGCTGCGGGAGATGGGAACCAAGATCCATGTTCACGGCTACGGACTTCTGCCTGACATGGTGAATACGCCTAAAATGGAAGAGGTAGACAAATACCGCGCCATGTGGGCTTTTGAAGGCTATCGCAACGTCTCTCCGGGTGAGGAAGTAGCGAAGACGTTCGTGGAAATTGTCGATCCTGTTGGAACCGTAGGCGATTTCGGATGCGGCACCGGGCGCGGCGGGTTGGCAATCAGCAAATTGACCGATTGCGACGTGACGCTGGTTGATTTTGCCGAGAACAGCCGAGACCGAGACGCGCAGCATCTGGACTTCGTGCTGGCCGATCTGACCAAGCCTATCAACCTGATGGTTGATTACGGGTATTGCTGCGATGTGATGGAGCATATCCCGACCGAAGACGTGCCGACCGTGATTAAGAACGTCATGGAATCTTGCCGGATCGGCTGCTTCTTCCAGATTTCCACGGTTGATGACCGCATGGGCGTTTTGATCGGCCAGGTTCTACACCTGACCGTAAAACCGTTGTCGTGGTGGAGCGAGTTGTTCAGTGAACTCGGCTTCCGCGTCACGTTCGAGCAGGAGAACGAAGATTCCTGCAACCTCAATGTCACAAAGGAACAATGATGTTTGAAACTGCGCAACCGCAGATGCAAGAGAACCTGTTTGCAACCTTCTTCATCCAACCTGTCCGCATGGGCTACAAGTCCGAGCAGGCCGGGCATGATGTGTACGAGGACGTGGTGCATATCCGCATCAAATCCCCGGGCGACAACCTGACCGAAGTCGTGCGGGAAGCCTCCGAGCTGGACAAGCGCCGCTTTGCCCATCAGTGGGCCTATTTCCAGCAATCGCAATCCGGCGAAGAAATGGTGATCGGTATGCCGGTCACCGAATGGGCGGCAATCTCGCGTTCTCTCGCCGAAGAACTGCGCGCCAAAGGGTTCAAGACGGTCGAAAGCCTGGCAAATGCGTCAGATTTGCAACTGCAGTCGATCATGGGCGGCTCCGGCTGGCGCACCAAGGCACAGGCGTTCCTCAAGCAAGCAGAGGACTCTGCTCTGGTGATGAAGCAGGCCAACGACATCAAGCGACTGGAAGCGATGATCGAGAACCTGAAGGGCGAGATTGGGCGAATTGACGATAAGCCGCGCCGTGGCCGTCCGCCCAAGGAAGAAACCAAGGAAGACTAAATGGCTAACACCCTGCTCCAGCTCGTACAGGACGTGAGCGACGAACTCGGGATCACCCGTCCCAATGCCGTCGTTTCGTCTACCGACTCGCAAATAATCCAGTTGCTTGCGCTGGCGAATTCGCTCGGGCGCGATCTCTATCGTGAGTACGAGTGGAACAGGCTTAATACCGAATACACGTTTTCCACCGTTGCCAGTCAGGAAACCTACGCGCTGGCGAGCGACTATGGCTATCAGATCAACCAAACCGAGTGGGACAAGTCGCACCACTGGCCGCTCCAGGGTCCGAAAACCGCACAGGAATGGCAATGGCTGAAGTCCGGCATCATCTCTGCCGGTCCGCGCTTTCGTTACAGGATCTTTGGCAACACGGTTCATATCAACCCGGTTCCGTCCGACGCCTTCACGCTTGGCTATGAGTACATCAGCAGCTACTGGGCGCTTGCTGCAGACGGGACGACTTACAAAGCCAAGTTCACGATGGACGACGACACCTGTGTGTTCGACGACCAGTTGATGATCTATGGCCTGAAAATGAAATGGCAGTTGGCAAAGGGATTCGACGCCAGCGCTGCGCTTGCGATGTATCAGGACCGCCTTGGGGCCTGCAAGGCACAGGACAAGGCCGCGCCATCCCTGATGATCTCTCGCCGTCAGTCGCCGCTGCTTCTTACCACCTGGTCGATTCCTGAGACGGGGTACGGTTCGTGAGGCTTCGCCCTACGCGTAACGCGCATACGGTTCTGGTTCCGGCTCCGACTGGGGGATGGAACAAGCGCGACAACATCGCGTTGATGCCGCCCACGGATGCGGTTATCTGCAAGAACGGCTTCCCGACCACCTCGGACCTGATGCTGAGGAAAGGCGCGATCAATTGGGTGACCGGATTCTCAGGCCCGGTTGAGTCGATCATGGCCTATCAGTCCGCCACTTTATCAAAGCTGTTCTGCGCTGTTGATGTGGGGGCGACGGCTGAGATTGTCGATGTTACCGCTACCGATACCACCGCACCTCCTCCGGCGTCTTCAGTCACTGGCCTGACCAACGCACGCTTCCAGCACGTCAACATCTCGACCACGGGTGGTTCGTTCCTGCTTGCCGTCAATGGCGATGACAAGATGAGGTACTACAACGGCACGACTTGGACCGCAGACGGAGGCGGCACCTACACCGTGACTGGTGGGGATACATCCAACTGGATCAGCCTCAACATGCACAAGCGCCGTGTATGGGGCATACAGAAGGCTTCCATGCTGGCGTGGTATCTGCCGACCGATTCCATCGCAGGCGCTGCGGTTTCGTTCGATTTCCGCCCGATCTTCAAGCGTGGCGGCTATCTGATGGCGATGGGTACCTGGTCGCTTGATGCGGGCGAGGGGCTTGACGATTACGCGGTGTTCGTCACGTCAGAAGGCGAGATCGCGGTATATCGTGGCACTGACCCGGCAAGTGCTGCCACCTGGGCCTTGACCGGAGTTTGGTACGCAGGCGCACCGCTCGGACGCCGCTGTATGGTGAAGATGGGCGGCGATCTGCTGCTTATCAGCCGCGAAGGGCTTTTGCCGCTGTCCAAGGCGCTGATGTCGTCACGGGTAAACACCAAATCGGCCCTGTCAGACAAGATCCAGCAGGCGGTATCGGACGCAACCAGCATTTACGCCAACAACTACGGCTGGCAGGTAATGCCGTTTCCGGTCGAGAACATGCTGATTCTCAACGTGCCCACCTCCAGCACGACCGCAGAACAGTACGTGATGAACACCATCACCGGATCATGGGGGCAGTTCACCGGCTGGGATGCGTTTTGCTGGGAGCTGTTCAACGACGAGATTTTCTTCGGCACCACCGGAAAGGTATGCAAGGCGTGGACAGGTTACAGTGATTTTGACGCCAACATCAGCGGAGAAGTTCTGACGGCTTTCTCGGATTTCGGTGCACCTGGAACGATCAAGCACTGGAAGATGGCTAAACCGATCATCAGCACTGACGGTTCGCCGGGTATCCTGATGGGGATCAACGTCGATTACGACACCACCGCGCCTACCGGCACGCCTTCTTTCACCCCGCTTGCAAGTTCGGTGTGGGATACGGCTGTATGGGATTCGTCTACATGGGGAGGCGGATTGCTTCCCAAAAAGGACTGGCAGACCGTAGGCGGGATAGGGACAGCCGCAGCGCTGCATATCATTTCCGCCTCCAAGGGCATGGAAATCCGCTGGGCATCGACCATCTATGTGTTTGAAATCGGCGGGGTAATCGGATGAGCGCGCCTCGCAAACTTGGTCTTCTTGCTGTCGGGACATCCGTCACCACCGTTCACACCGTCGCCTATCAACAACAGGATGCATTGACGCAGTTTGACGTGTGCAACACCACTGCCGCATCGATCAATCTGAATGTCCATATCATCCCGAGTGGCGGCTCCGCAGGCACCGGAAATGCCTTATGCTACGGAGTCAGTATTCCGGCTAATGGCGTGTGGCAATGGACTGGCGAATTGATCATGGATGCAGGGACGTTTATACAGGCGAATGCCAGCGCAACCGGCCTTACCGCCCACTTCACAGGGAGGACTAATTCGTGATTTCAGTCTATCCCGACATAGAAACAAACTACGCGCTTAACGTCTCGCGCGGCCGAATCTCTGGTGCCGAAGTATTCACGGCATACGGAGAAAAGACCACCACTGGGGCAGATTCTGGCGTTTTGTGGCCGAATGGCGCGTTTGTCTTCCCTGCTGCCGCTGGCGTGCAAATGAGCGTTGTCAGCACTTCCGCAAACGACACTGCGGCAGGAACCGGAATCAGGACGATAGACATTCACTATCTCGACGCCAATCTGGCGCCGATGACCGAAACTGTGACGATGAACGGCACCACGCCTGTTCTCACCGTTGCGACCAATATCCGCTTCATCCAGTGTATGCACATGGCGACCTTCGGAAGCGGAAAATCGGCAGCTGGAAATATCACCGCATCGAACGGTGGCAACACGCATTCTTATGTTGCAACCGGAGACGTGCGCTGTTCTTCCAGTGTGCGCATGGTTCCAGCAGGAAAACGGCTGATTGTGGCTGATATATTTGGCGGTGCTACCGATGCGACCTCATCTGCAAATGCAATCATTCGGGCGGCAACCCCGACTTTCGATATGCACGATTTCACATCATCCAGCATCTTTGTGCCGACTGCCGCTGCGGCATTCCAAAATGGATCTGCCGGTTTGAAGTTGTTGTGTCCAATCACGTTCACAGCAGGTCAGAGCTTCGGCTTGACCTTCAATGTTGATAAGGCTGCAACGGTAGTTGGATCGTGGTTCGGATGGCTTGAGAACGCATGATCGTAACCGACCGTCCTGAATTGATCGGTCCGTGGGTATGCGATAGAGCGGGTGGTAAGTGGATTGCAGGGCGTGGAACCGCCATCGGCCTCATGCACGGCGAAGAGATCATCGCCGGGGTGCTGTACGAGGACTGGAACGGTGCAAACATCAATATGCATGTTGCCGCAATTCCAGGTAGAAAATGGCTAAACCGCGAATTCCTGCGTATCTGCTTCGATTACCCGTTCAACCAGGTTGGAGCCAAGCGTGTGACCGGGATTGTTCCGAGTTGCAACGCTGATGCAATGCGTTTTGATTTACACCTTGGATTTGTCCATGAGGCTACCCTCAAGGATGCCCACCCGCAAGGCGATTTGAACATCCTCGTAATGCGGCGCGAACAATGCCGCTGGCTGGAGATTTAATATGTACGGACAAGAAAAACACCGGCGTTTCATGCGGCACCCTGGTTTCAACGGCAAGAGCGAT
>DATDDN010000109.1:0-6670 GCA_036523795.1 Gallionellaceae bacterium
ACGATCGTCGGCACCACCAGCCCCAGCGACAGGGGCGTCAACAAGGTCAGCAACGGCACTGCAATCAGGCCCGAACCGAAGCCGGCCAGGCCGCGCACCAGGTAGGCCACGGCCAGGATGGTGACCGCCACCGTCAACTGCACTGTGTTCAGCGTATCCAGCAAATTCTCTCTCCTGTCTGCTCTTCCCGCATGCTATGGCATGCGCAGGCACGCCGTCCACCCTTCGCCATCCGCGACGTCAGCAGCGCCTGTCTGTCAACGTTGAATATTGGCGCTTTATTGGATAGTCTAGCCGCCCCTAGAACAGCCCCTGGATTGCACGATGTCTTCCACTTTTACCGACGAACAGGCTCACGCCTACATGATCAAGCTGCTCACTGCCATGAGTCAGGCGGGCGGCTCCGACCTGTTCATCGCGCATGACTTCCCGCCCAGCATGAAGGCGCACGGCGAAATGCAGCCGATGACCGCGCAGAAACTGAACGGTGAAATCACGCGCAAGCTGGCGCACTCGCTGATGAACGAAGAACAGCGCGCCGAGTTTGCCAAGGAAATGGAATGCAACTTCGCCATCTCGGTGCCGGGCGTGTCCCGCTTCCGCGTCAACGTGTTCGTACAGCAGCAGCACGTGGGCATGGTGATCCGCACCATCGCCGCCGAAATCCCCAACTTCCAGAAGCTCGGCCTGCCCGAGGTGCTCAAGGAAGTGATCATGAACAAGCGCGGCCTGGTGCTGGTGGTGGGCGGCACCGGTTCGGGCAAGTCGACCTCGCTGGCGGCGATGATCGACCACCGCAACAGCACCTCCAAGGGCCACATCATCACGGTGGAAGATCCGGTGGAGTATGTGCACCAGTCCAAGCAGTCGCTGATCACCCACCGCGAAGTGGGCGTGGACACGCACAGCTGGCATCATGCACTGAAGAACACCCTGCGCCAGGCGCCGGACGTGATCCTGATCGGCGAGATCCGCGATGCGGAAACGATGGAGCACGCCATCGCCTTCGCCGAAACCGGCCACCTGTGCCTGGGCACCCTGCACGCCAACAGCACCAACCAGACCCTGGACCGCATCATCAACTTCTTCCCCGAGGAACGGCGCAACCAGCTGCTGATGGACCTCTCCGCCAACCTGCGCGCCATCGTGTCGCAGCGCCTGGTACGCACCCAGGACGGCAAGGGACGCAAGGCAGCGATCGAGATCCTGCTCAACACCCCCACCATCGCCGACAAGATCTTCAAGGCCGAATTCCACGAGATCAAGGGCATCATGGAGAAATCGCGCGAGCTGGGCATGCGCACCTTCGACTGGGCGCTGTTCGACCTGTACAACGACGGCCACATCGCCTACGAAGAAGCGATCCGCAACGCTGATTCCGCCAACGAGCTGCGCCTCAACATCAAGCTGAGGAGCCAGCGCGGTGAGCCGGCCGGCGCCACCAGCATGGAACTGTCGCTGCATCACTCCCCCACGCCGGAAGAACAGGCAGAAGAAGCCAAACGCCAGGAAGAACTGAAAAAGCAGGAAGAGAACCGGAAGGCGTACGAGCAAGCCCAGGCCGCCAAGGCCAAGGAGGCCGCAGCCCAACCCTCGGGCGGGCTCAGCATGCAATAGCGGCCCTGCCTCTAGCCGCGCTTGCGGGCAACCACGTCCATCAACGCCGATACGCCGTAATGCCCCTCGCCTTCGTTGATGAAGCTGATGTGCTCGGAGAAGTGCAGGATGTCCATGTCGGCAAAGGCGCTACGCAGCACGGCTTCGGTGTACAGGTTGTCGCCCTGTGACGGGCCGCCGGTGCGGAAGTCCAGCTGGCGCGGAGTGTAGCCCTGCAGCAGGAACAGGCCGCCAGGCTTGAGCGCGCGCTTGAGGTGGGCAAACACGGTGCCGCGCTGCTCGGGCGACAGGAACTGGATGAAGATCGCCACCACCACGTCGAAGCAGCTCTCGCCGCAATCCCAGTTGAGCAGGTCGGCCACCTCGCAATCCACCTTCACGCCGCGCTCCTGCGCCAGCTTCCTGGCCTTGGCCACCGCCACCGGCGAACCATCCATGGACACCACCTGCAGGCCCTGCTCGGCCAGCCACACGCCATTGCGTCCCTCGCCGTCCGCCACCGCCAGGCAGCGCATGCCCGGTTTCAGCCGTGCGTGCTGCGACGCCAGAAATGCATTAGGCGCAGTGCCGAAGTGATAGTCCTCGCCAGCGTAGCGCTCGTCCCAGATGTTTCCTGCCATCAACGACTCCCTGAATGATCTGCTGTAAAGGACAAAGTGTAGCAGCAGCTCGGCTGTTTCAGTGCACGCTTGCGTCGGCGGCGCGCGGCCTGTCGGGGCGCAACGACATGAATGCCACCAGCGCAGCCATGGCCAGCACTGCCGCCAGCAGGAAGGCGCCGGCCGGATGCAGCAGCCACAATGCGCCGGCGATCAGCGAGGCGGGCAGGTACAGCAGGCCGGTGACGAAGTTGTAGACGCCGATCGCGGAGGCGCACCTTTCCTCCTCGAGATCGGCGATGAAGGCCTTGCTCTGCGCCTCGTCGATCGCATAGAACACGCCGTACACGATGAACAGTGCGATGATGTGCCACTGCCTGGTGGCAAAGGCGAATGCCACGCACATCAGCAGATAGATGAGGTAGCCCGCCATGATCATGTGCGCCCTGCCCACGCGATCGCCCAGCTTGCCGATCAGCGGCGCGACGATGACGAAGGCGATGTTGAACAGGGCGTAGAGCAGTACGACGTCCTTCACCGAAAATCCGGTGCTGTAGGCGCGCAGCATGAGGAAGCCGAAACTGAAATAGGCCAGTGAAAATATCCCCGCCGTCACCAGGTAGCGCTTGAAGGCGGGGCTCAGCATCTGCCAGGTCTCCAGCATGTTCTCGCGCTCGTGCGGTACGCCGGGCTGGTCCTTGATCCGGGCGAGCAGCACCACGCTGAGCAGCGCGGGAACCAGGGCGATTGCGAACAGGAGCTGGAACGTCGATTTCCCCTCCCCCAGCCAGGACAGCAAGGCGTACGCGACCAGCGGGCCGAGCACGGCGCCGGCCTTGTCCAGCGCCTTGTGCACGCCGAACGAGTAGCCCCTGCTGCCCTGGCGAGCCACGGCTGCAAGCCAGGCATCGCGCGGCGGCCCGCGGAAGCTCTTGCCCAGCCGCTCGACGATGCGAAAAATGCTGAGGCCGACTATGCTGCTGGAGACCAGCAGGATGAGCTTGGCCAGCGCGGAGAAAACATAACCGGCGAGGGCAAGGATCTTGCGTCTGCCGCTGCGGTCCGCCAGCCAGCCGGACAGGTAATTGAGCGACGACGCCGACAGGTCGGCCATGCCCTCGATCACGCCCAGCAAAGCGGACGACGCGCCTGCGATGGCGGTGAAGAAGACCGCGAACACCGAGAAGATCATCTCGGAGCTGATGTCGGTCAGGAAGCTGACCACCCCCAGCCTGAGCACGTCCGGGTGCACGCCCAGCTTCCTGTTGATTGCATCAAGCAGCATGGAGCCCCTCCGGTGCGTGTTGACGCTAATGCCCCAGCGCCTTCAGCTTGCCCAGCGTCTCGTTGATCTGCTCGTCGCTCAGGCCGAATGCTTTCGCGATCAGATTGCGGTGTTCCTGGATGATGCCAAGCACATCGCTGATGGAGTTGCAGGACTGCAGCCGGGATTTGAGATGCAGAATTTTGGGCAAATCGAATAGTCCGGGCGTACGGCTCCCGCTCCTGAGGGCGGCCTCGATGATGCTGCTGACTTCGTCCTTGTTCATGGTCACTCCTGCTTGTGCGCAAAAAAACATTCTATGGCGAATGTGCCCGCAACAACCACCACAAATTTCACGACGCGGCACCGCGCGACTTAACCATGCTTGGCGGCGGGTTGCTTTCCCCTGCGATCTCTGCTGAAATTCAATTCCCGACTAAAATACTCAATTTATAGGCATGGCCGCTGTAGCGACTGCAACGACCCCGCGCACTCCCTCCCAGGAAGCCCTGCTGAAAGGCCTCCTGGCCCTGTTGCCGGCCAGCGCCGTATTGACCTCCCCGGAAGACCTGCGCCCATTCGAGTGCGATGCCCTGTCGGTCTACAGGCGCCTGCCGCTGGTCGTGGTGCTGCCGGAGACGGTCGCGCAGGTGCAGGCCATCATGCGCCTGTGCCACCGGCTGCGCGTGCCGGTGGTGGCGCGCGGCGCGGGCACGGGACTTTCCGGCGGCGCATTGCCGCTGGGCGATGGCGTGCTGCTCAGCCTGGCGCGCTTCCAGCGCATCCTCGGCATCGACCCGCACAACGCGCTCGCCACCGTGCAGCCCGGCGTGCGCAACCTGGCCATCTCTGAGGCTGCCGCCGCCTACGGCATGTATTACGCACCTGACCCCTCGTCGCAGATCGCCTGCACCATAGGCGGCAACGTGGCGGAAAACTCCGGCGGCGTGCACTGCCTCAAATACGGCCTCACCGTGCACAACATCCTGATGCTCAAAATCGTCACCGTGGAGGGCGAGCTGCTCACCATCGGCAGCGAAACGCTGGACACGCCGGGCTACGACCTGCTTGCCCTGCTGACCGGATCGGAAGGCATGCTGGGCGTCATCGTCGAGGTGACGGTCAGGCTGCTGGCCAGGCCCGAGCGCGCGCAGGTGGTGCTGGCGGCGTTCGACGACGTGCTGAAGGCCGGCGAAGCGGTGGGCGCGATCATCGCCGCCGGCATCATCCCCGCCGGGCTGGAGATGATGGACAGGCTCGCCATCCAGGCGGCGGAAGACTTTGCCCACGCCGGCTATCCGCGCGATGCCGAGGCCATCCTGCTGTGCGAACTGGACGGCAGCAATGCGGAAGTCTCCGAAAACATCATGGCGGTGCGCGAGCTGTTCAGCGCGAGCGGCGCCACCGAGGTGCGCACCGCGGCGGACGAAGCCGAGCGGCAGCTGTTCTGGAAGGGCCGCAAATCGGCCTTCCCCGCGGTGGGGCGAATGTCGCCCGACTACTACTGCATGGACGGCACCATCCCGCGCCGCCGCCTGCCGCAGGTGCTGCGCCAGATCAGCGCGTGGTCGCAGGAATACGGCCTGGCGGTGGCCAACGTGTTTCATGCCGGCGACGGCAACCTGCATCCGCTGATCCTGTTCGATGCCAACAAGGAGGGCGAGCTGGCACGCACCGAGGAATTCGGCCAGCGCATCCTGCAGCTGTGCGTCGAGGTGGGCGGCACCATCACCGGCGAGCACGGCGTCGGCACGGAGAAGATAGACCAGATGTGCATCCAGTTCCGCGCAGCCGAGCTGGCACAGTTCCACGCGGTGAAGGCGGCGTTCGATCCCAACGGCCTGCTCAACCCTGGCAAGGCGGTGCCCAGCCTGCACCGCTGCGCCGAATTCGGCGCCATGCGCGTGCACCACGGGCGACTGCCCCATCCTGAACTGGAGCGGTTCTGATGGTGGGGCAGGACATCAGCGCCGCCCTGCAGCAGCAGGTGCTGGACGCCCTCAATACCGGCACGCCGCTGCACATACGCGGCAGCGGCAGCAAGTCCTTCCTCGGCAATGCCACGCAAGGCATGGCCCTGTCCGTCGCCCCCCATCGCGGCATCGTCGACTACGATCCGCGCGAGCTGGTGATCACCGCACGCGCCGGCACGCCGCTGCACGAACTGGAGAGGGTGCTCGCCGATGCCGGCCAGATGCTCACCTTCGAGCCGCCGCACTTCGGCACGCAGGCCACGCTGGGCGGCACCATTGCCTGCAACCTCTCCGGGCCGCGCCGCCCCTACGCCGGCGCGGCACGCGATGCGCTGCTCGGCTGCAAGATGATCAACGGGCGCGGCGAGCCGCTGCAGTTCGGAGGGCAGGTGATGAAAAACGTGGCCGGCTACGACGTGTCGCGCCTGATGGCGGGCGCCTGGGGCACCCTGGGCGTGCTGCTGGAAGCAAGCATCAAGGTGCTGCCGCGCCCGGCCGCAAGCCTCACCGTGATGCACGAGTGCGGCGTCGAGGCCGCCATCCAGCGCATGAGCCAGCTGCTGTCCGAGTCCGTGCCGCTGGATGCCGCCTGCCACCACGCCGGCCATCTCTACCTGCGCCTGTCCGGCAGCGAGCAGGCCGTGCGGCATGCGCATGCACACCTCGGCGGCGAAGCGCTCGAGAAGGGTGGGCCGTTCTGGCACACGCTGCGCGAACAGCAGCTGCCTTTCTTCGGCGGTAGCCAGCCGCTGTATCGGGTGCTGGTGAAGCCTGCCACCCCGCCCCTGCCGATCAGCGGCAACTGGCTGCTGGACTGGGGCGGTGCGCAGCGCTGGCTGGCGAGCGACGCGCCGCTCGGCTATATCCGCGAACGCGTGGCGGCGGCGGGAGGCCATGTCAGCTGCTACCGCAACCCGCCGCCTGGCGGCGAACGCTTCGAGCCGCTCGCCGCCCCCCTGCTCAAGCTGCACCAGCGCCTGAAGCACAGCTTCGACCCGCACGACATCTTCAATCGCGGCCGCCTGTATCCGAGCCTGTAACCAGCCATGCAGACCGCCATTTCACCCAGCCTGTTGCGGCACGGCGAAATCGCCGAGGCCAACGCCATCCTGCGCAACTGCGTCCACTGCGGTTTCTGCAACGCCACCTGTCCCACCTACCAGCTGCTGGGCTCCGAGCTCGATGGCCCGCGCGGCCGCATCTACCTGATCAAGCAG
>DATDDN010000110.1:0-8395 GCA_036523795.1 Gallionellaceae bacterium
CTCCACTCCGGTGTAACCAGTTCCTCCAACGATGCCAACTTTGATCACGAGCAGCTCCTTGAATTGAGGATGCGAATAATAAATGAAAAAACCGCCCAAAGGCGGTTTTTTCGGCACTTCCAGCGAATTAACGCTTGGAGAATTGCTTGCGGCGACGCGCCTTGCGCAGACCGACTTTCTTACGCTCAACTTCACGTGCATCGCGGGTCACCAGACCTGCTTTGCTCAGCACCGGCTTCAGCGCTGCATCGTAGTCGATCAGTGCGCGGGTGATGCCGTGACGTACGGCACCAGCCTGGCCGGATTCGCCGCCACCGGTCACGTTGACCAGGATGTCGAACTTGCCGGACATTTCGGTCAGCTCCAGCGGCTGACGCACCACCATGCGGCCTGTCTCACGAGAGAAGAACACGTCCACTGGCTTGTCGTTAACGATGATCTCGCCCTTGCCAGGCTTGATGAACACACGCGCTACTGCGCTCTTGCGACGGCCGGTGCCGTAGTTGTAAGTTACGCTCATGATTACGCCTTCAACAGATCAATAGGTTTGGGTTGCTGCGCGCTATGCGGATGCTCGGCGCCAGCGTACACCTTCAGCTTGCGCAGCATGGCGTAGCCCAGCGGGCCCTTGGGCAACATGCCACGAACAGCCTTTTCCAGCACGCGGTGCGGATGACGTCCCAGCAACTTGGTAAAGTTGGTTTCGTAGATACCGCCGGGGTAGCCACTGTGACGGTAGTACATCTTGTCCTGCGCCTTGTTGCCAGTGACACGCAATTTGTCCGCATTCACCACCACGACGAAATCGCCGGTATCTACGTGCGGAGTGTAAATCGCCTTGTGCTTGCCGCGCAGACGAGCTGCGATCTGGCTGGCCAAGCGGCCCAGTACTTGATCCTTGGCGTCAACCAGGAGCCAGTCATGCTGAACTTCATGCGCTTTAGCGGAAAATGTTTTCATGGCACTTCCTAATACAAATGAATAAGTAAACTTCGAAGGGCGCGGATTGTATGCGACTCTTGCCGCCCCTGTCAAATACTTCATTTTCCCCTGTTCGGGATGAACCGGCCGGGCCCCGGCTGTCATAAAGGCGCAACATAAACAAAGTACTGTGCACAGCCATTCTAGGCAGCGCATGGGCGACAGATGCACACCGCAATCGCCAGAAGGGGGCTGGCGGTCATCAACAATCAAGCGCACACCGGGCAACCGCCGAACAGCACCTCTCGGCCCACGCCGCCTGAGCCCCCTGTTCCTCCTTTGAACCCGGGAAATCCGTTAGAGCAAGGCTCGTCATTCCCGCGCAGGCGGGAATCCAGTTGATTGAAATCTCCCCACGTAGTGGGCCATTGCTGAGGTCTTGTCCGCTTCGCGGAGTGGTTGTCTCGCTGGATTCCCGCCTGCGCGGGAATGACGGTGCTAATGGATTATTTGGGTTAAACGCGCATGCAGTATGATGCGCGTTTTTTGCGCCCATCATGTCCTGGTTCCTCACCAATCTGATCAACACCGTCCTGCTGCCCCCGCTCAACCTGCTGGTCGTGGCGCTGCTCGGCCTGATGCTGTGGCGACGGCACCCGCGCCTTGCCTATGGCCTGCTGGCCGGCGCCTTTGCCCTGCTGTGGCTGCTCTCCACGCCGTTCGTGGCCGAATCCCTGCTGCAAAGCCTGGAGCCGCCTGCGCTGAACATCCGTAGCGACAACCTGCCGGTCGCCGACGCCATCGTGGTGATCGGCGGCGGCACCAATTTCTATGCGCCGGAATACGGCGGCGACACGGTCAGCCACGCCACCCTGCAGCGCCTGCGCTACGCGGCCCGCCTGTACCGCGAAACCGCCAAGCCGGTGCTGGTGAGCGGAGGCAAGCCACTCGGCAATGCCACCTCGGAAGCACAGCAGATGCGCAACGTCCTGGAACAGGAATTCCGCATCCCGGTGCAGTGGAGCGAGGATGAGTCCCGCAACACCCTTGAAAACGCCCGCTACAGCTACCGCGTGCTGCAGCAATACGGCATCCGCCGCATCTACCTGGTCACCCACGCCTGGCACATGCCGCGCGCGCGGCAGGCCTTCGAGTCCGCCGGGTTCGAGGTGATCCCAGCGCCTACCGTTTTCACCACCCGCTACCAGATCGACCTGCTGGCCTGGGTGCCAAGCGCCGAAGGTCTGCGTGACAGCCGCATATACTTGCACGAGCAGATCGGCCGGCTGTGGTATCGGTTAAAATCCTGAGCATAGAGGCTCCAACCACCCTGCTGTCGTTCCTGCGAAAGCGGGAATCCGGCAAACTGGATCCCCGCCTTCACCCGCAAGGGGTAGGCCGGGGTTGTAAGAGGCTAAAGCCACAACAACACCCGCTCAGCGGGGATGACACCAAAGAAAGGTCATAACATGAAAGCACGCGTCAAATGGGTAGAACAGGTCGCATTCCTGGGTGAAAGCGAGAGCGGTCATGCCGTATTGATGGACGGCGCCCCCGCTGCCGGCGGGCGCAACCTCGGCCCGCGCCCGATGGAAATGCTGCTGCTGGGCGCTGGCGGCTGCACCAGCTTCGACGTCATCACCATCCTGAAAAAGAGCCGCCAGGCCGTGTCGGACTGCTTTGTCGAGATCGAAGCCGAACGCGCCGAGACCGACCCCAAGGTGTTCACCAAGATCCACATGCACTTCGTCGTAAAGGGCAAGGACATCAAACCCGAGGTGGTGGAAAAGGCGATCAAGCTGTCAGCGGAAAAATACTGCTCGGCGTCCATCATGCTGGGCGCTACCGCCGCGATGACTCATGATTTTGAGGTGGTGCAGGAGTAAGGCTGCTTTCGGCCAGACCGTAGGAGCGCAGATTTCTGCGCGATGGCCCGGATCTCTATCGCCCGATGCCCGGAGGGTACAAGAACCCCTTCGAGGTGAATCGGGCTCCTAGCAGACGCCGCCCCCGTAGGAGCGCAATTCATTGCGCGATGGTTTTGACGCCGCGATCGCCCGATAAATCGGGCTCCTACCAAGCCCCCCACTGTAGGAGCGCAATTTATTGCCCGATTGCTGGCTACGGCAGCTCGTCAAACCCAGTACGCCGTGCGCGTCATCACCTTGCCGCTCGCGCGCATCGCGAGTTTCACCGGCAATGGCAGCTCGACGCCACCCAGCTTCACCGCCATATCCGCGTGCTGCACCTCATCCACGTACATCTGCTGCACCACGGCGCGGCTCTTCTCGTCCTGCGCCGGCAGAGACGCCAGATGGCTTTGCAGGTGAGCGCCTACCTGGCGTTCAGTCTCGGCCAGGAAGCCCAGGTTCCACTTGTCGCCCAGCAGGCCGGCAAATGCGCCGATGGCCAGCGAACTCGTGTACCACACGGGATTGAGGAAGCTCAGGCGCCCGCCCAGCTCTTGCACGCGGCGCGAGGTCCAGGCCAGATGCTCGGTTTCTTCCTGCGCCGCCTGCTCCAGCTTGTGCTGCACCTCGGGGTCGCGCGCGGTGAGCGCCTGCCCCTGATACAGGGCCTGCGCGCAGATCTCGCCACAATGATTGATGCGCATCAGCGCAGCGGCATGCTTCTTCTCCGCCTCGCTCATCGCATGATCGGGCAATACCGCATCGGGATGCGGCCGCACGCTGTGAGCCTCGCTGAACAACGTGCGCAAACCG
Source organism: Gallionellaceae bacterium (assembly GCA_036523795.1). Classification (GTDB taxonomy): domain Bacteria; phylum Pseudomonadota; class Gammaproteobacteria; order Burkholderiales; family Gallionellaceae; genus 39-52-133. The sequence goes on from DATDDN010000110.1 coordinate 3,645, forward strand.
CGGTCAAATCCGATAATCAAAATATCCAGGTTCAGCATATCAACCTCTTGTATTCAGTATTCACCAATGACTTTGTCTATTGCGGGCCTGATCTTTGCGCGATCCGTCATACTCAATCTCGCAACAGGCACCTTGAGTCTTGCAGCGTCAATGGCAAAGATTTCGTCCGTTGACAGCACAAATGCACCCTGACCGGGCACCTCGACCAAGGGCGCCATGATTTCTACTGGCTGTGCATTGTCTCGCAGTGGGATCACAACCGTCGCACCGGTTTTGCTGGTGATGTGATCATTTTGCACGGAGACGAGATAGGGAATTTCGGCCTTCTTCAAGCCCGGGTTCGGGTAGATATCGAATTGTGCCACGCATCAAATCCGTTCAAAGTCCGCGCCCGCCAAGCCGGTCTTGGCCATATCTGCACCATGCGCTCGCAACGCATCCGCATTGCGTTCAGCCCACGAGCGGTTTTCCAGCTCCTCCAGCAGCCGAACCAACAATTGCTCAGCCTGCGCCGAAAGATTCACCTGTCTCTTGTACGGCTCAAATCGGTCAAGCAGATCCTGATTGATCGACAAGGATAAACGTCCTTTTCTGGACGATACTTCGCGGATCACTTTCATGTTGCCTTCCCCATTGGCAATTAATGCGCATAATAATACGCATTAATACGCACGAGTCAATTGACGAGTTTTTAAATCAAGGCGTTACGGCAAATCGCGTGCCACCCGGAAACCATAACTCCAGTGCCGCACGTCCGGGCCAAATTTGGCGCGCGCTGCGGCACTGCTGAATCTCATTTCGGTTCCCCATGCGCCACCGCGCAGCACGCGCATGTTACCGCCAAGCAAGACGCTGTTGCCTGAGTCGGCAACCCAGGCACTGCCGTCTGCAGGAGCGCCGTTGTAGTTTTCGTGGTAGATGTCTTCCACCCACTCCCACACATTGCCGCTCATGTCGTACAAACCAAAGGCATTGGGCTTCCTGCTGGCAGCCGGGTGCGGCTTGCTCGTCAGGAAGCCGCCGCTATTGGAAGACGTCCAGCCCACCAGATCCGCAATATCGCCACCGCAATATTCGTATTGGCCGCCGGCACGGCAAGCATATTCCCACTCCGCCTCGGTAGGCAGGCGATAATGCTTGCCCGTCAATGCATTCAGCCTCTTGATGTATTCCTGCGCGTCGTTCCAGCTCACCTGCTCCACCGGGCAAGTGTCATCACAGGTCGTAAAATAGCTGGGATTGTTTTTCATCACTGCGCGCCATTGCGCCTGCGTGATCTCGGTCTTGCCGATGGCAAACGGCTTGGCAATGGTCACCGCATGCACGGGCTGCGCATCCCCCTCACCCGTGTTCGAGCCCATGGTGAAACTGCCGACGGGCAACTCCACCATCTCGGGGCAATCGGGGCAATCGCGGAACGTCTTGCCCGCAACCGGCAAAACGGGAGCCACGGGCGCAACCTGGGCTGCGGGTACTGCCGGCACGGCTGACGCAGCCACCGGCTCAGGCACACTCTCCCACTGGTAAATTTTGTCCTGTGCAATGCGCGTATCCGGCCCTTTCGGCACCAGCATCAGGTAGCGCTGCATCTCGCGTATGGCATCCTTGTATTGCCTCTTGTCTGCCAGCAATAATGCCAGCTGGTGATGCCCTTCCGGCCACCAGGGAGCAACTTCCAGCGCCTTGCCATAAAGCTCAATCGCCTGCTCGGGGCGCTTTTCCTGTGCAGCAAATTCGGCTTGCACCTTGTACTTGTGCGCCAGCTCCGGCAGCTGCGGCTTGCGTTTGGCTGAGCGATATTTATTGGCCACTTCCTGAAAGGCGGTGTCCGTATCATCCGCCAGCGCCGGCAAGCAGCCCAGCAACAGTGCTGACAGCAATAACGCGGTGAAACTGCTTGGCTTCATCATCGCTCCCTTGTTCTTCGTTGTTGGCATAACGTCGGATTGTACCCGATTTCCACGGCGACCCTTTTCGTCGTTCCCGCGCTGCGTGTGTTGTTGGGGCTTCAGCCCCACACAACCACGGTGTACCTCTTGCGGGTGCAGGCGGGAACCCAGTCAGATTTGCAGCTGGATCCCCGCCTGCGCGGGGACGACAACTCATGTCCACCACCTATGCATAGCCAGAATGCAGAACGGGCGCCTTGCGGCGCCCGTTCGGTACTACTTCTGAATCACAACAGGGTTACCCCTGCGGGTGATTAGAACTTGACATCAAGACCAGCGGAGAAGCCGGAGGCTTTAACCTGGGCAGACATAGCACCATCCTTCAGGTCCTGGCTGTCATACTCCACGTACAGAGTAGACATCTTGGACAGAGAGTAGGTGCCCATCAGCATCACAACGTTCTGCTTCAGATCTGCAGAGCCTGGTGCGACTGCCGGCATTGGGCCAGGCATGCCGGCGTATGTCCAAGCCTGAACAGCACCGATCTGCTGCATCGCGTCGTTATAGGCGCGAGTGTAGTAAGCAGCAGACAATGCAGCCTTGGAGCTTACGTTGAAGCTGCCGCCGATCCACATGTCGGTTTGGTTAGCATCATTACCGTAGTTCTCAAACTTCATGGATTTCTTGGCATAACCCACGCTCACTTTACCGGCGCCAAAGTCATAGCCACCACCAACAGTGAAGTGTGTGGACTTGTTGTTGGGGCTCAGCATCGGACCCATCACCAGATCGCCGTCGGTTGTGGTATAGGCAGCACCTACGTTAAAGCCGGCAGCTGCATAGGTAACACCGATGGCGCGACCAGTACCCATCTGCGCAGCACGATTGCCCTGTTGCACATTGCCACCGAATGCGTCATTGATGTCGTATTCGGCGATGATGTGCATGCCAGCTACGTCGATCTGGTACTTGACGTTACCAGCGCGAGCACGGTCAGACGCAGTATAGGCCAGAGCGGTGTTGATGAACTTGTAGCCCATCGGATCATAGGTGCCGATCACGTCGTAGGAAGCGGTGTAGTTCCAGCCCATGTCGAAACGACCCATGGTGCTGGACTCCAGACCTACAGTAGCCTGGCGGTCAAAAATCAGGCCGAAGGGGTTGTTTTGCGCCAGGCTTGGCTCACCACCAGCGGTCACCAGAGAATAGCCATTATTGCCATTGGCTACGTAGTAAGTCGGATTCAAGTCCGGGTTGGCACCCACGCCAGCTGGCACAAAGCTGGTCTCAACAACAACGTTAGCCTTCACGCCGTTACCGATGTCGTCAACACCCTTGAAACCCCAACGGGAGGTGTTGAATTGGCCCATTTTCATGGAGAAGGTTGTGGTAGACGGGTTTACACCATCGTCATATGTGTTCATACGAACGCCACCGTCCATAGAACCGTAGAAAGAGGATTCAGCCATTGCAACTGGTGCAACGAAAGCAGAAGCGATTGCCAGCGCGATAATTTTCTTTTGCATTAGTAACTCCCTAAGTTAATAAATTGAGCCGATCGGTTGCCAGCTCTGTTCCCCTACAAATTCCCAAAGATGGAAATTCGGCGATGATTTTGCATGAAGCCCGGGATTTTGCAAAGAACAAAAACGGCGGTTTTTATGCGTCGTAACATTTTTACAACAATCTTGTGTTGGCAAACTTATTCAGTGTTTTCTTATATATACGATAAGTCAGCCGCGTCATGAGCGATCGAACACTATCATCCTGCTACATGCATTGATTTCGAAATGCGCCGAGACGTTGCGGGGTCAGTGCCATGCTTGACGGGGCTGGCAGCAAGGTCCGTCGAGAAGCGGTTGATTCGATCCAGGAAAACGCAGAAAGAAAAGATTTTGTCGCTAGAAGTGCATTGCACGCATGCAGACAGGCCGGAGCGCTCACCGCAGGAGCCTGATTCATTCCGAAGAGGTTTTTGTCGGGTGATTGCCCCCTCACCACCTGCTCGCGCAGAAATCTGCGCTCCTACAAGACCGGCGGCCCCGTCGCAGGAGCCCGATTCGCCTCGAAGAGGCTCTTGCACCCTCTGGGTGTCGGGCGATTGAATTCTCACCATCCCCTCGCGCAGCTGGCAAGGTGACCAAGCTCCGTCTGGAAGAGCTGGGGAAATAAATGGAGCCGCTTGCGGCGTAACCCAACAATCAGCCTACAAATCAATTGTTGGGTTACGCTGCGCTAACCCAACCTACATCTAGTGAGCAATACGGTGCTCCTACAGAACCGGGCCCTGTCCCACCAGGTGTCGGGCGATTTGCCCGCTCAAGAGACCCTACGGCAAATCCCGCGCCAAGCGGAAGCCGTAGCTGTAGTAACGATAGTTCGCGGCAAATTTGGAGCGCGCTGCCGCACGGCTGAACGGCTGATCGTAGCCCCACGAACCGCCGCGCAGCACGCGCAGAGAGGTACCGGTCCATGCGCTGCCGTCGGCCGGCGCGCCGTTATAGTTGTCATGGTAGGTGTCTTCCACCCATTCCCACACGTTGCCGCTCATGTCATACAGGCCAAAGCCATTCGGCTTCTTTCTGGCCACCGGGTGTGGCGACTTGAAGAAGAAGCTGCCGCTGTTGTAACCGTTCCAGGACACCGCATCGGCATTGTCGCCGCCACAGAATTCCTGCTGGTCGCCACCACGACAGGCGTATTCCCACTCTGCCTCGGTGGGCAGACGATACTGCTTTCCGGTTTTTGCATTCAGGCGCTTGATGAATTCCTGCGCATCATCCCAGCTCACCTGCTCCACCGGGCAATCGTCACCACAGTCCACGAAATAGCTCGGGTCTTTGCCCATCACGGCATGCCACT
>DATDDN010000111.1:0-7885 GCA_036523795.1 Gallionellaceae bacterium
TGTCGATCCTGGGGCTGACGTTCGATTATGGCCCGTTCGGCTTCATGGAGGCTTACAATCCCGGCCATGTGTGCAACCATTCCGATCATGGCGGCCGTTACGCCTTCGACCAGCAGCCACAGATCGGCTTGTGGAACCTGACCGCACTGGCGCAGGCCTTGAGCCCGCTGGTGCCGCTGGAAGAGGCCGAGCAGATACTGGACGAGTATGGCGACGTCTATTCCGAGCACTACGTGCAACTGATGTGCCGGAAACTGGGTCTGACTTACCAGGGACTGGAAGAGTTTGCGCTGATCCAGCCCCTGCTGGAGCTGATGCAGCAGAGCGGGGTGGACTACACCAAGCTGTTCCGCCAGCTGGGGCAGTTCAGGGCGGCGGAGGGCGAGGCCAACACCGCGCTGCGCGACCAGTTCATCGACCGTGCTGCATTCGACCGCTGGGCCGCCGCCTACCGCGCGCGGCTGCAGCAGGAAAGCAGCACGGACGCGGAACGCAAGGTACAGATGGACAGGGCCAACCCCAGGTACATCCTGCGCAATTACCTGGCGCAGACGGCGATCGGCCGCGCGGAAAGCGAACGCGACTACAGCGAGGTGGATCGTCTGCTGCAGCTGCTGGCCAGGCCGTATGACGAACAGCCCGGCATGGAGGCGTATGCCAGACCTGCGCCGGACTGGGCGCGCAATCTGGAGGTGAGCTGCTCGTCGTAAGCGGCGCCGAAACAGGATTTTTACAACAAGCAACAACGAGGAAAACTATGCCGTACTTCATTTACAAGATGTTTGAGTTCCCCATCCGCCGCGTGGAGAAGATCGAGCAGCACGATGTCTATCGTGTGGCGGCAGATCGCGCCAAGGTGCTGCGCAAGGAGCTGGCGCTGACCGAGGAACGCTGCAACGTGAAGATGATTTTTGCCGAGAACGAGCTGAAGGCCGAAGAGCTGCTGATGGAAGTGCGCGAGCCTGCACCGGAGCTGGGCGACGACTAAAGGAGACGCCTCATGGATGAAATTGCCTTCATGCACACCCTGGACGCGGTCCACGCCAAGCCGTGCGCGTTCGAGAAGGCCATCCTGAGCCGGCGTTGTGCCTGTCCCCAGCAGGAAAAGCGCCTCATGGCGGAACGCGAAATGGTGGCGTGCAAACTGGCCGAGGATCGCGAGGTGTGCAGCGCCCTGCTCGACCAGTTGCGCCAGAATTCCGCCTTCGCCCTCAAGCTCACCCACGTGACCCTGCCGCTTTCCTACGCACAGGAAGTGAAGGTGCAGTGCGGCGGCCTGATCGGCCTGCAGCAGGAAATGGACGTGCAGGACCTCGACAACGTCATTGGCCTCGTGAAGGCTGCGCGCGAAAAATTCGGCGATTTCGATGCGCTGCCTTATTCCCGCATCATGCAATCGGTCGCTACGCACCAGTTACGCAAGCGGCACGGCAAGGAGTAACGTCATGCGCGAGATCCGGCAGACCATTGCGGCGGTACAGAAGAATTGCGACATTTCCGATGCCCGCCATGCGCGTGAAATGACCATGTGCAACTACCTGCTCGGCATGCGCGAGCTGTATATCTGGGAAAATGACATCCAGCCCAGCCAGCCGCTGGTGAAGGAAGACCTCAGTCGCTGGCTGACCCGGCGCGAAGCCTACTGGGAAGAGGTGGAAGCGCTCGACTACCAGCCCATACCGGTTGGCGGGCGCGAGTATGACCCCTTCGATGTCGCCTCCATCAATGCGCAGCTGGAGCCGCAGGGCCTGGTCTACGGCGGCGGGCTGGGGCGCTGGTGCAACCCGCATTTCTTCCTCGGCCAGCTGGTGCGCAGCGAGCAGCGCCACGGCCTCACGGTGCGCGTGTCCGGTTGCGAGTACGCGCGCGACATCCACGCCTCGCCGGCAGCATTGCGCGAGGGAGCCGTGTATCTGCGCACCGATGCCCTGCAGCGCTGGCTGCAGGAGAAAATCGAGATGTGGTCGATCCGCCAAGCCGACGGTGCGCTCAAGGCCGCGCTGGACTGCTACGGCGCGACAGGCGATCTCGCCACGCTGTTGCCGCGCATGGCCGAACGCGAAACGGAAACGCTGATCCTGCATGAAGTCGGCGAGGCTGCGGCCGAGCCCCTGTTGGGGCCGCCCTGGCGCGACATGATCATGTCGTTCACCTCACGTAAGAGCATCGTGCTGGCGCGCTCCATCCGCGATCACCTCGCGGACTGTCTTTCCACGCTGCCGGAGCTGATTGCACGCGGCGAAGCCTGCTCGCTGCATTTCTATTTCTCCAACTTCGACGGCCTGCGCCGCAGCCTGTACCCGCGCCTGGTCAAGGCCTACGAGCACTGGCGCGACACCGGTGATCTGGCACCGCTGCAGGCTGCGGTGGAGGCAGGGCGTGTGCACTGGCAATGGGCCGCACAACACCTGCTGAGCACTTGGCAGGCCGATCCGGCCGGTGCACAGAGCGACATCAGCATGTGGGCCGAACTGCACGGCCCGTTGGCACTCTAGCAGGGTGTTGAAAAACTACTGATGAAACCATTAGCCATCTGACTAGGCTGTCCAACGACGCCAGCCAAGTCATTGGTTATGCGGTGGTCATCTGCGGCGTTGCGCGGTGCTCGCTTCCTCGCCTATCCAATTGATATGTGGCTACGACTAACCTGAAGGTGAGTCTCCGCCGAAACTCATCAAGCTCGTTTTCTCGGTCGCTGTGCTCCGTGCGCCTTGCATATGACCATCCTCGCTACGTTTTTCAACACCCTGTGAGCTCATCCTGATTTGGGCACCGCCGCGCGCCGCAATCCTGCCGACAGCACCTGCCACTGATGGGCCAGCAGGCCGCCAACGATGCAGGCGGTGCCCAGCCAGACGCTGTGCTGGATCTTCTCGCCATTCAACACCTGGCCCAGCAGCAGGGCGCTCACCGGGGTGATCAGCGTGATCAGCGCAATCTGCCCGGCTTCCATGTGCTTGGCGACGTAGAAATAGAAATTGAAGCCCAGCACCGAGCCGAACACACCCAGGTAGACAATCGCCCACTCCGCGCGCGTCGTCACCGCCATCGGCATTGTTCCGTCCAGCAGCGCCCAGCTCAGGGCAAACAGCGGGGTGGCCACCAGCAGTGCGCCGCTGGTCACCGTCAGTGCGGGAATGCTGGCGCCGATGCGCTTGACCCAGACCAGGCTGAACGCCTGCACGATCACCGCGACCAGCACGACGGCAATGCCGGCTGCGGCATGCGGGCCCAGCGTCAGCCCTGAGCCGAAGATCGCCGCCAGCCCGAGCAGGCCCAGCAGGGTGCCCAGCATCTTGGCGGGTGTGAAGCCGCGCTCATCCAGCCAGAAGGTGGCGGCAAAGCTGGTGAAGATCGGCGTCAGTCCGAACAGCAGCGCGATCAGCCCGGACGATACGTAGCGAGCGCCCCAGTACACGCAGAACATGGCGCCGAAGATGCCCAGCCCGGCGGCCACATAGGTGTGGCGCGCGGCGCGGTGCAGCGGCAGCTTCATGCGCAATCCGGCCAGCAACAGCACGCAGATCGCCAGGCCGATGATCATGCGCGCCATCACCGGGAACAGGAAGCCATGGCCGGTGGAGCTCCACTGGATGGCGAGCGGCGTGGTGGACCAGATCAGGATGATCGACAAGTAGGCTGCGGGTACGGACATGGTGATGCTCCCTTGCTGCAAAATTAAAAAGGCCACAGAGTTTTTGCTCTGTGGCCTTGTGGAAACTTGCTGGTGAAACTAACTCAGCGCATCAAACTCCCGGGACACAGACAAAATGCAGACACCCATGCTCGCAGCATGGAATGGACGCAAATTGGCAGTGAAGTGTGATGAGCTTTCATGGAGTCTGCATTCTTGGGTGAAACAACGTTGCTGTCAAGGCGTGCGTGCAAAGCCCCTCTCAGCACTCAACGTGCTGCCAGCTTGGCGCGCACCTTCTTGTAATGCTGGCTCAGCTGGAAGATTTCTTCCCACGCTTTTTCGGGGAAGCCATCACGGTCCATGCGGCCGCCGCCGCGGCCATTGGGCTGCAGCAGGTCGGCGAAGTAAGCCTCGCAGTGAGGCGTATGCCACAGCTCGATGATTTTCTTCAGGACGTGCGGGAATTTCTGTTCCAGCAGATGCGGATACTGGTTGGGCATGCACCGCAGTGTCTGCAAGACGGTTTCCTTATTCAACATCGTTATCCCCCCTGGATGATCGATATTCACAGCGATTCGGTGCCGCCCAGACGTGCAACAGCGCACCCGCCAAGGCCAAGCGTAAGACGTAAAGACCGCAGAGTCAATGCTTGCCGGCCTGCAAGTGATTGAGCCGGAATGCATTGTTGTCCCTCATGCGGTGGAGCTGCGCCTGCAGAATCCGCTTTGCGCCGGCTCCTGCCTGAGATACCCTAGCCGCCCTGACATCATTCACTCCGTGCCGGAGCGCCCGCACGCGCCGGTCGAAACCTTCATGCACGACATCAAGCCCAATCAATCCATCGAGCTGCTGAAACAGCTGCACATCCTGACGCGCGACGGCAAGATGAACCAGGACAGCCGGCGCAAGCTCAAGCAGATCAACCATCTCTTCCAGTTCATCGAGCCGTTGCTGCAGGACGTCAAGCAGGATCATCCTGACATCATGCTGGTGGATCACGGCGCGGGCAAGTCCTACCTGGGCTTCATCCTGTATGACCTGTTCTTCAAGGAGCACGCGCCTGCGTCGCATCTGTACAGCATCGAAACGCGCGACGAGCTGGTGAGCAAATCGCGCGAGCTGGCGCAGCGCCTGAACTTTCCCGGCATGAGTTTCCTCAATCTGTCGGTGGCAGAGTCCATCACCTCGCCGCAGTTGCCGGCCCAGGTGGATGTCGTCACTGCGCTACATGCCTGCAACACGGCCACCGACGATGCCATCCGTTTCGCCCTGCAGAAGAAGGCGCGCCACATCGTGCTGGTGCCGTGCTGTCAGGCGGAAGTGGCGTCTGTGCTGAAGAAGAACAAGAGCCAGCAGCTGGGCAAGGGCGCGCTGGTCGAGCTGTGGCGTCATCCCATCCACACGCGTGAATTCGGCAGCCATGTCACCAATGTGCTGCGCTGCCTGCAGCTGGAAGCGCATGGCTACCAGGTGACGGTCACCGAGCTGGTGGGCTGGGAGCACTCGATGAAAAACGAGCTGATCGTGGCCAGCTACAAGAAGCTGCCGGGCAAGCGAGCCGCCGAGCGCCTGCAGGAAATCCTGCAGCAGCTGGGGCTGGAAGAACTGTCCGGGCGTTTCTTTATCTGAGGTGTGGCCAGTCGCGGCTGACCACGAAGCCGCGCGCGATTTCCTGCCAGCTGCCATCTTCCGCCTGCTGCAACTCGGCCAGCAGCACGGCGTTGCCATCCGCTGCAAAGTGTTGCGCCAGCGTGCTGTCGAGTTCAGTCCTGTCCAGCACGGCATTGTCCTTTTCCATGCGCGCCGGTGACAGCCAGCGCAGGCGCGGCAGCACACACCAGCGGCTGCTGGCTGAACGCTGCGGTAGCGCTGTGTCGCCCTGGTGCAGCCACCAGCCGTGCAGATGGTCGGGCGAGATGCCCAGTACCGCCTGCGGCTGCGGCAACAGCGCATGGTAGAACAGGAAGCCCTTGATGTAGGCCTGTGCCTTGTCCAGGCGGAGCCTCGGCGGCAGCGCAGCCTGCCCCCAGGGAGTCTGCCCCAGCCTGAGCTGGCGCTGGAATACATGCTGCAGCTTGAGGTCGAGCCGGTCACGCATGCCGGGGCCGATGCAGTAATGCGGCTCGGGCCTGGGCTGTGACTGCAGGTAGAACTTCACTGCCATCTCCCAGTGGCAGACTTCGTGCTGGGAATTCCGGTACAGCAGGTCGTATTCGCCCACCGTCTGGTGCGGGTTCTGCACCTGCAGATTGGTGGCGATGATGGTGGTGTCGCGCGCGTGCGTCAGCCAGAAGATGATCAGCGATTCGAAATAGTGGCCGAGGCGGCGCGTCGGACGCGAAGCGAGAAATTCGAGCAAGGGTTGCGGTGCACGATCCAGCTCCCGCAGCCAGGCGGATGCCGCTTGCAGTTGCGCCATGCACCAGGCGTCGTCTACCACGCGATCGCGATAGGCGGGGAGAGAGGAATCGAGTAGCCCGGGTGCGCCTATCGACCACGCCAGGTCCCGCACGGCGGGGTGCTTTAGCGTGCTGAACAGATCGTTGGCCATGGCGTCGGGAAATGGCGCACGCAAGGCGCGCCACGTGGGTCAGACGATGCTGCACGCCTCGTCGAACGAGAAGCGCGGGCTGCGCGGGAACAGGCCGGCCGGGTCGCCATAACCGAGGTTGCACAGGAAGTTGGATTTCACGCTGGTGCCGGCGAAGAACAGCTCGTCCACCCTGGCATGGTCGAAGCCGGACATCGGGCCGCAATCCAGGCCGTAGGCGCGCGCGGCCAGCATCAGGTAGGCACCCTGCAGCGTGCCGTTGCGGAAGGCGGTGGTGAAGGCCACCTGTTCATCCTTGAACCAGTTCGGGGCGTCCGGCGCATGCGGGAACAGGTAGCCCAGCTTGTCGGCGAAGCGCATGTCGTAGCCGATGATCGCCGTTACCGGTGCCGCCATGGTCTTGGCCTGGTTCCCTTCCATCAGCGCAGGCTTGAGCTTCTCCTTGGCTTCTTTCGAGGTCACGAACACGATGCGTGCCGGCGAGCAGTTGGCCGAAGTAGGCGCCATTCGCGCGGAGTTGTAGATGCGCAGCAGCAGTTCGTTGGGAACTGGCTTGTCCTGCCAGGCATTGTGCGTGCGCGCGGCGCAGAACAGCTGATCGAGTGCGGCTTGGTCGAGCATGGAAGACATGTTTTTTTCCTTGTGGTCGGGTCGGCGCAGTCCGTGCGCCGGTTAAAAATTCGGGTGCCGCAGGGTACCATTCTGCGCGGCATTTGATAATTGCCTGTCGGGGCATAGCCAGACGGCCTGTAAGGCTACTGGGCAATCAGCGTCAGCATCTTCTCCGGCGGCCGCGCCACCACCGCCTTGTCGCCGCGCACCACGATGGGCCGCTCGATCAGCACCGGATGCTGTAGCATCGCATCCAGCCACTGCTCATCGCTCAGTTCGCGCCCGGCATAGAGCTGCTTGAACACTTCCTCGCCGGTGCGTATCAGCTCGAGCGGTTTCATGTCGAGTTTGCGCAGCAGGGCGATGAGTTCCTCGCGGCTGGGCGGCGTTTGCAGATATTCGATCAGCTCGGTTGCGTAGCCATGCTCGGCCGCCAGTGCCGCCGCGGCGCGGCATTTGGAGCAGCGCGGGTTGTAGTAGATGCGCAGGGTTTCAGTCTTTTTCATTATCGTCTTCCGGTTCGGCAGGGCCCGCCTCGGCAAGCTGCTGCGCATGCGCGCTGAGCATGGCCGCACGGGTCTCAGGTGTTTCCAGGCTGATGCGGCCCAGCGCCCCGCTGCGGTAATCCTGCAGCAGCATCAGCGCGGCTTTTTCCAGATCGAGGGCACCGCCCTTGAGCAGGTAGCCGCGCCGTTTGGCCACTGCCTCGATCAGCGCCGCACCATCCAGCCCGTTCACGTCGATCTTGTAGCGCGCCGCCAGCAGGGCAGGGTAACGCGCCAGCAGGATGTCGCCGAGGAAGGTGGCCACCTCTTCGTCGATCACCGCATTGCGCCCGATCGCATGGCTGGCGGCCAGCATCATGCCGTCCGAGTCGTGCTCGATCTTGGGCCACATCATGCCCGGCGTGTCGATCAGCGTCATGCGCTCGTTCAGCTCCAGGCGCTGCTGGCTCTTGGTGACGGCCGGCTCATCGCCCACCGCGGATTTGCCTGAGATGCGCGCTATTCAGCAGTATTTCCGCGGCGAAGGCCGCGACCTGACCGACGTGGAGTTGGAAACCATCGCCCAAACCTGGAGCGAGC
>DATDDN010000112.1:0-9485 GCA_036523795.1 Gallionellaceae bacterium
GCCGTGGATGGGCGCGCTCACCGACAACCTCGAGGTGCTGACCCACACCGACGACCATGGCGCCTGGGGCCGCGGCGCCACCAACGACCTGCTCGCCTCGCGGATCAAGATCCGCGCCATGAACTTCATGCGCGGCCGCACCTTCCTCAACCGCTGGGTAATCGTCGACGAGGCGCAGAACCTCACGCCCAAGCAGATGAAGACGCTGATCACGCGTGCCGGCCCCGGCACCAAGGTGGTGTGCATGGGCAACATCGCGCAGATCGACACGCCCTACCTCACCGAAGGCAGTTCCGGCCTGACCTATGTGGTGGACCGCTTCAAGGGCTGGGAGCATAGCGGTCACGTCACGCTGCAGCGCGGCGAACGTTCGCGCCTGGCCGACCACGCCGCCGAGGTGCTATGACCGACAAGATCCAGAAATCGGCCAGCGACTGGCAAGCTGAACTCACGCCGGAGGAGTACCACATCTGCCGTGAGTGCGGCACCGAGCCTGCGTTTACCGGCAAATACTGGAACTGCCACGAGGCGGGCACCTATGTGTGCGCCTGCTGCGGCAACCCGCTGTTCAGCTCCACCACCAAGTACGATTCCGGCAGCGGCTGGCCCAGCTACTGGCAGCCGGTCAGCGAGACCGCCATCAGCCGGCGCATGGATTTCAAATTCGGCATGCGCCGCACCGAAGTGCTGTGCGCGCGCTGCGATGCCCACCTCGGCCACGTGTTCGAGGATGGCCCCGCACCCACCGGGCTGCGTTACTGCATCAACTCCGCTTCGCTCAAACTCCAGCCTGAATAGGCTGCTAACCCGCACCTCCCAAATCATGAAATTTCTGTTCGACCTGTTTCCCGTCATCCTGTTTTTTGCCGTGTTCAAGCTGGCCGGCGCACACCCGGAACCCGCCCAGGCGCTGGCCCTGAGCATCGGCTACCAGGCCGACGCACAGCACCTGCCGGTTCTGCTGGCAACTGCCGCCGCCATGCTCGCCACGCTGGCGCAGGTGATCTGGGTCAAGCTCAGGCACGGCAGGGTGGACACCATGTTGTGGGTGAGTTTCTTCCTCATCGTCATCCTGGGTAGTGCCACCCTACTGCTGCACGACGAAACATTCATCAAGTTCAAGCCCACCGCGTTGTACTGGGCGTTTGCCGGAGCGCTGCTGGTTTCGCGCCTGCTGTTCAAACGCAACCTGGTACGCAACCTGCTCCAGGAACTGCTGCGCAAGGGGATGGAAGGAAAACTGGTTGTGCCCGATGCCACGTGGGACAGATTCAATCTGGCATGGAGCGTATTTTTTATGGCGCTCGGGGGCATCAACCTGTATGTGGCCAGCCACTATGCGACCGACACATGGGTCAAATTCAAACTGTTCGGTGCGACCAGCATGCTGTTCGCCTTCATGCTGCTGCAAATTCTGGCTCTGGCAAGATATATACAACCCGACGAAAAGGAAAAGAACTGATGCTGTATGCCATTACCGGGCACGATGTGCCCGACAGCCTGGACAAGCGCCTGGCCGCGCGCCCTGCGCATCTGGCCCGTCTGCAGGCGCTGCAGAATGAAGGCCGCCTGATTCTGGCCGGCCCCTTCCCCGCCGTGGATGCAGTTGATCCCGGGCCGGCCGGTTTCAGCGGCAGCCTGATCGTGGCCGAGTTCGCCTCGCTGGCGGAGGCCACGAGCTGGGCCGATGCCGACCCTTATGTGGCCGCTGGTGTCTATGCCCTGGTAAGCGTCAAACCATTCAAGAAGGTGTTGCCAGCATGAGCCGAGTGGAAAGGATGCGCGCGCTGCTGGCCGTGCTGCAGCCCACGCAGATGGAGATCATCGACGAAAGCCACAGGCATGCCGGCCATGCCGGTGCCAGGGCCGGTGGCGGGCACTATGTGCTGAACATCGTGTCGGCACAGTTCGCCGGGAAGAACACCCTCGCCCGGCAGCGTATGATATATTCCGCGCTCGGCGAGATGATGCAGCACAGCGAGATTCATGCCTTGACCATACAGGCCTTTACGCCTGATGAAGCGCAAGCCAGGCCGTCCTGACCGTCTTAACATTCACTTAACCGAGGATCCCAATCATGTTGAAAGCTTCCCAATTTGCCGCGTTTGCCCTGCTGGGCGCCATTGCTGCCAGCCCGGTGTACGCTGAAGACAAATCTGCCGCCCTGGTCAACGGTGTGTCCATCCCGCAATCTCGCGTCGACCTGCGCGTGCGTGAAATGACCAGCCAGAGCGGCCAGCCGGACAGTCCCGAGCTGCGCGCCGCTGTACGCGACGAACTGATCAACATCGAAATCCTGTCGCAGGCCGCCAGCAAGAGCGATCTGGCCAAGCAGCCTGATGTTCAGCAGCAGCTCGAGCTGACCCGTCAGGGCATCCTGGCGCGTGCCTATGTGCAGGACTACGTGAAGAACCACCCGATCAGCGACGACGCACTCAAGCAGGAATACGACAGGCTGAAAGAATCCCTGGGCCCCAAGGAATACAAGGTGCAACATATCCTGGTCAAGGATGAGGCCGATGCCAAGGCGATTGCTGCACAGCTGAAGAAAGGCGCCAAATTCGACAAGCTGGCCAAGGAAAAATCCGTGGATGCCGGCTCTCGCGGACAAGGTGGCGATCTGGGCTGGTCCTTCCCCTCCAATTTCGTGAAACCGTTCGCCGACGCCATGGTTGGTCTGGGCAAAGGCAAGATCAGCGACCCCGTACAATCCCAGTATGGCTGGCACATCATCAAGCTCGAAGATGTGCGCGCTTCGCAACTGCCCAGCTTCGAACAGTTCAAGCCGAACCTGGTGCAGCGCATGCAGCAACAGGCCGTGCAGAAGATGGTTGGCGAGTTGCGCGGCAAGGCCAAGGTGGAATAAGCGGTTCGGGTTGCCTGCGGGCAACCCGCTCAACACCTCTGCCGTCTGAATGAACGCGATTTACTGAAAGGGGACACTCATGAAGAAGATCATACTGGCTTCCACGCTGATCGCTGTGTCGGCGCTCCTGTTTGGCTGCTCCAGCACGGCTGAGCGCAACGCAGCCGCCAGGCAGAATGCCGACCGGACACAGCAGGAACTGTCTACCGAAACCAGCAAGTAATGGCGCAGGCTGCAGCGACAAAAAAGCGACCTCCGGGTCGCTTTTTTTCTATAGTAGATGATGCACGCAGGCCGCCAGCCTGCTTGGCGGCCCCATTCATCCGGCATAAATCCATGAATCTGCAGGAATCAGCGTGGAAACGGATTTTCACTATGCTACGATAGGCACCGCAACTGTATGGTCATCAATGATCCCATAACTAGCGTGCATGCAGCACGGCACGAAATTAACGAGAAGGCAGGAGATTTGTAGCATGACAATCAAATCAGGCAATACCCGGTTTCATTCATTGACGCAGGCCTATGCTGGGAAAAGCGCCAAGCTGCTCAGCGCCTGCTGGGGCGCAACATCAAGGATTGGCACCTATGCGTCTGCAGCGGCGTTGGGGCTGGCATTGACCTCCTGCAACAGCCCCTCCACTCCGGCTACACAGGGAACCGCGCTGCAGGAGCAGTCGTACCAGGGGGTAGCACTGGACAAGAGCTCGCTGGAGACCATCCAGAATGCAACCTTTGAGGTGGTCGTCAAGAAGCCAACCAAGGATTCCCTCAAATACGAAAAGCCGCTGCCGCTGGAGCTGTTGCCCTATGCCATCCGCAACGACAAATACTATTCGGTGGGCACCGCCTTTGCCATTGCAAAGAACCAGTTCGTCACCGCAGCCCATGTGCTCAATCTGGGCCAGGAAACCCAGTTTGATGGCTTTTCCCTGCGCGACCACAATGGCAACATCTATCCGATTGACAAGGTTCTCAAGTATTCCTACCGCCAGGATTTCGTCGTGTTCTCCAGCAAGAATCTCGACATATCCAAGCCCTTCCAGGCAAACGTGCAGCCGCGCCTGAACGAAAAGGTGTATACGGTTGGCAATGCACTGGGACAGGGAATCGTGATTCGCGACGGCCTGTATACCTCCAACACGCCTGAAGAGCGGGACGGTGCGTGGAAGTGGATTCGCTATTCCGCCGCAGCATCCCCCGGCAACAGCGGCGGGCCCTTGCTTGACCGCGACGGCAAGCTGATCGGCATCGTGCAGAGAAAATCGGAGAACGAAAACCTGAACTACGCCCTGCCTATCGGGGAAGTGCTGAACGCCAAGAATGACGTCGGCATTACGGACATGCAGATGCTCTACCGCATCGAAAACATGCCGATGTCCAAATCGACAATCTTCCGCCATGAAGTCAAGTTGCCCAAGTCACTCAGCGAACTGAACCGTGAACTGATCCAGTTCAATGACAAGGACGGCGATCGCATCATGGCCGACATGTTCAAGGAAAATCAGAAGAAGATTTTCCCGAATGGCAGCGGATCTGACAGGCTGCTGCATAGCAGCACCTATTCCACCGTCTTCCCGGGCATGATCGGGATGGGCAACGACGGTATCTGGGACGTCTACAAGGCCAATGACATTGGCAAGAACGAACTGGGCGCAAACGGCTACCTCAACACCGGCAATCTCGGCGGGGCGACCTATTTCCACCTCAGGCTGCCGGACAAGGTTGGTCTGCGTGAAATCACCAGGGACTCTCGCCAGCTGATGGACCTGTTCCTGAAGGGGGTCAATTACACCCGTCAGGTCGGCGCGGAAAAGGTCAAGGTTGTGTCCATGGGCAAAGCGAACAGCGAGAGCCGCTTTACCGACTCCTACCAGCGCAAATGGCTGGTGAACACATGGCTGATCGAATATGAGGATGAGAAACTGGTCATGATGGCCCTGCCGGTGCCTGACGGCCTGGTTGGCATGCTGCGCGTGGTTGACACCGGGCAACTGGA
This sequence comes from Gallionellaceae bacterium, assembly GCA_036523795.1. Classification (GTDB taxonomy): domain Bacteria; phylum Pseudomonadota; class Gammaproteobacteria; order Burkholderiales; family Gallionellaceae; genus 39-52-133. Next base: position 4,866 of record DATDDN010000112.1, read on the forward strand.
AAACTATCTGCGCGACATGAAGGCCCTCGCTGACTTCGTCTATGTGGCCTACTACGGTGACCTTGCACAATGGAAGGCCTTCCTGGGCATGACGGACATGCTGCCGGCCGCATTCTCGAATATTCAGATCAGCTTTGAGCCGAACAAGGATTTCCACTATCAGTCGAAGCGTGTCGCTTTTTCGTACCCCTCCAATCTGATGAAGGTGACGAACAGCAGCGACCTGCAACTGGGATTCTCCTATTTCATGGAAGGCGGCAAGGTAGTCTGGGACGTATCCAAGATCGTGGTTGGAGAAGACAAGAACACCAAGTCGTCATTTGTAGTCGTGCGCAGCACGAAGCCAACCCGCGAGATGGGTGACAACAGCCGCAAGATGTGGGACGACATGGCCAACAAGCGTCATCCGTTCGATCAGGTCAGCTACTTCGACGACGATCAGTCCATTATTGGCACCGTCATCGCCGGCACAGGCACGTCCTCCCAAGCACTGACCAATGCCTCCCTGCTCTACGCGATATTGCATACCGGCGACGGCATCGTGCAGCAACAGACTCTGTCGTCACATCTTGACGGGTTTATTCGCAGCCTGTCCGTGCTCGAGAACACCGGCCTGGCCAGCCAGAAGGAAATTGGCAACACCTTCGCCAAGCAACCCTGATGGCTCCCGGCAGGACACCTCGCCTCGATTCGTTCAGATGAACGGAAGAAGGTGAGGGACTGAAAAGAGAAAAGCGGCCAATCGGCCGCTTTTCTTTTGGCAGTTCAAATCAGGGCAAGCACCTCAACTTGCCCTCCTTGCTTACCCCACCCACTTGCGCGCATTCTGGAACATGCGCATCCACGCCCCGTTCTCCTTCCATTCCTGTGGATGCCATGAGTTCTGCACCGCACGGAACACGCGCTCGGGATGCGGCATCATGATGCTGAAGCGGCCATCGGTGGTGGTGAGGCCGGTGATGCCTTGCGGCGAGCCGTTCGGGTTGAGCGGATACACTTCGGTGGGTTTGCCGTAGTTGTCCACGTAGCGCAAGGTGACCAGAGGCTGCGCAGCCTTGAGGTTTCTGGCATTGCCGAAATCGGCATAGCCTTCGCCGTGCGCCACCACCACCGGCATGCGGCTGCCGGCCATGCCGTCGAACAGGATGGAAGCCGACTTCTGCACTTCAACCATCACGAAGCGCGCCTCGAACTGCTCGGACTGGTTGCGCGCAAAATGCGCCCAGTGATCCGCGCCCGGAATGATCTCGTGCAGGTTGCTCATCATCTGGCAGCCGTTGCATACGCCCAGCGCGAAGGTGTCCTTGCGGTGGAAGAAATCGGCGAACTCGTCGCGTGCGCGCGGGTTGAACAGGATGGACTTGGCCCAGCCCTCGCCCGCACCCAGCACGTCGCCGTAGGAGAAGCCGCCGCAGGCAGCCAGCCCCTTGAAGTCGCCCAGCGACACACGGCCGCTGATGATGTCGCTCATGTGCACGTCCACCGCGGCAAAGCCCGCGCGGTCAAACGCGGCAGCCATCTCCACATGCCCGTTCACCCCTTGCTCGCGCAGGATCGCCATCCTGGGGCGCGCAGTGAGGATGGCCGGTGCCACCGGATTCGTTTCCGGATCGAAACTCAGCTTGGCATGCAGGCCGGGATCGGTCGCATCGAGGATGCGCTCGAATTCCTGCTGGGCACAGGCCGGGTTATCGCGCAGTTTCTGCATGTGGTAGCTGGTTTCAGACCAGATGCGCTGCAGCGCGATCGCGTTCTCGCTGTAGATGCTCTTGCCCGCCTGCTGCAGGGTGAACATGCCTTTCCTGTTGGGGCGCGCCACTTCGTGCACGCTGAACAGGCCGCCGGTATGGCAGGTGTACAAGGCCGACTTCAGGTCGCTGCGACGTACCTGGATCACGGCGCCCAGTTCCTCGTTGAACAGCGCGCTGATGGGGTCGCCGGACAGCGCGTCCAGATTGACGTCCAGGCCGATGTGCGAGGCAAACGACATCTCGCACAGCGTGGCCAGCAGGCCGCCGTCGGAACGGTCGTGGTAGGCCATCAGCTTGCCCTCGGCATTCAGGCGCTGAATCACGTCGAAGAAGGCGCGCAGCTTGGCGGCATCGTCCACGTCCGGCGTTTCGTTGCCGGTCTGGTTGTACACCTGCGCCAGCGCGGAGCCGCCCATGCGGTTCTTGCCGTTGCCCAGGTCGATGAGCAGCAGCACGCTGTCCAACTCGGGCTGCAGTTGCGGCGTGAGCGTCATCGTCGCGTCGCTGCACGGCGCAAACGCCGACACGATCAGCGACAGCGGCGCGGTCACTGCCTTCTTCTCTTCGCCTTCCTGCCAGGTTGTCTTCATCGACATGGAATCCTTGCCCACCGGGATGCTGACGCCCAGCTGCGGGCACAGCTCCATGCCCACCGCACGCACGGTGTCGTACAGGGCAGCGTCTTCGCCGTGGTGGCCGGCTGCCGCCATCCAGTTGGCGGAGAGCTTGATGTCGCCGATTTTCGCAATGCGCGCAGCGGCGATGTTGGTGATGGCCTCGCCCACCGCCATACGGCCGGCTGCCGGTGCATTGATCACCGCCAGCGGCGTGCGCTCGCCCATGGCAAACGCCTCGCCCTTGGTAGTCTGGTAGCCCATCAGGGTCACCGCCACGTCGGCCACCGGCACCTGCCATGGCCCTACCATCTGGTCGCGCGCGGTCATGCCGCCCACGGTGCGGTCGCCGATGCTGATGAGGAAGGTCTTGTTGGCCACGGTGGGCAGGCTCAGCACGCGCGCAATGGCGTCCTTGAGCTTGATCTTGCTGTTGTCGAAGGCCGGCAGAGCAGGAGTTTCGCGCTTCACCGTGCGCGTCATCTTGGGCGGCTTGCCCAGCAGCACCGACAGCGGCATGTCCACGGCGTCGTTCTTGTACAGCTCGTCGTGCACGATCAGGCGATCGTCGGCAATGGCGTGGCCCAGCACGGCAAACGGGCAGCGCTCGCGCAGACAGATGTCCTGGAACTCGGCCAGGCTCTCGGGTGCAATCGCCAGCACGTAACGCTCCTGCGCCTCGTTGCTCCAGATCTGCATGGGCGACATGCCGCGCTCTTCGCTGGGCACCTTGCGCAGCTCGAAGCGCGCACCGCGCCCGCCGCCGTGCACCAGTTCGGGCAGCGCATTGGAGATGCCGCCCGCGCCCACGTCGTGGATGGACAGGATGGGGTTGTACTCACCCATCTGCCAGCAACGGTCGATCACTTCCTGCGCACGGCGCTGCATCTCGGGGTTGCCGCGCTGCACCGAATCGAAATCCAGGTTCTCGGCATTGGCGCCAGTATCCATGCTGGAGGCCGCACCACCGCCCAGGCCGATCAGCATGCCGGGGCCGCCCAGCTGGATCAGCAATGCGCCGACCGGAAGCTCGTGCTTGTGGGTGTGGGAGGCAGAGATGTTGCCCACGCCACCCGCCAGCATGATGGGCTTGTGGTAGCCGCGCACTTCGCCATTGACCTTCTCTTCGTAGGTGCGGAAATAGCCGGCCAGGTTGGGGCGCCCGAATTCATTGTTGAAAGCGGCGCCGCCGATCGGCCCATCCAGCATGATCTGCAGGGCCGAGGCGATGCGCGAGGGCTTGCCGCAGTCTTCCTTTTCCCAGGGCTGCACCGCGCCGGGAATGCGCAGGTTGGACACGGAGAAGCCGGCCAGGCCGGCCTTGGGCTTGGAGCCGATGCCGGTGGCGCCCTCGTCGCGGATCTCGCCGCCCGCGCCGGTGGCCGCACCGGCAAACGGCGAAATCGCGGTGGGATGGTTGTGCGTCTCCACCTTCATCAGGGTGTGTGTCAGTTCCTGGCTGTAGCCATAGCTGCCGTCAGCGCGCGGATAGAAGCGCTCGATTGGCGCACCTTCGATCACGGAAGAGTTGTCGGAATATGCCACCACCGTGCCCTGCGGATTGAGCTTGTGGGTATTGCGGATCATGCCGAACAGGGAAATGGCCTGCGCTTCATTGTCGATCACCCAGTCGGCGTTGAAGATCTTGTGGCGGCAGTGTTCGGAGTTGGCCTGCGCAAACATCATCAGCTCGACGTCGGTAGGGTTGCGCTGCAAGCGGGTGAAGTTTTCCACGAGGTAGTCGATCTCGTCATTCGACAAGGCGAGGCCCAGTTCGTAGTTGGCCACGGTCAGCGCGCCGGCGCCGCCGCCCAGCACGTCCACCGTGGACAGCGGCTTGGGCTCGGCATGGGAAAACAGCTTCGCTTCGATGCCATCCAGCTCGGTCACCACCGATTCGGTCATGCGGTCATGCAGCAGCGGCAGCAGCGCCTTCAGCTCATGCTTGGCCAGCGCGTGGCCGCTGCGAGCCTTGATGTAGTACACGACACCGCGCTCGATGCGCACCACTGACGGCAGGGCGCAGTGGCGCGCAATTTCCGTCGCCTTGGACGACCACGGCGAGATGGTGCCCAGACGGGGTACCACCAGCAGACGCACCAGTTTCTCTGCCCCCTTGGGCGGGCCGGCCTGATCGTCGATGCCCAGCAGGCGGTTGAGCAGCGCGCTGTCCGCGCTGGACAGCGCAGACTTCAGCTCGGTGAAGTACCAGTGACGGGTGTCCTCGATGGAGACATCCAGTTTGGCAGCCTTGA
>DATDDN010000113.1:0-1721 GCA_036523795.1 Gallionellaceae bacterium
GACAGAACCCAAGGTACCAGGAATGACAATAACGGCTCGTGTGGAAGGAACCAGGTGTGTGGGGTAAAAAGCGATTTGAAACGGTTCAATCCCGCCACTGGGGAATGAGGTCACAAGATTTCCTGCCGGGTCAAAAACAAGAATATTGTTTGAGGCGGTATTCGCAACATGGAAGTGAGCTTAGCTGAAGATCAGCGGACAGTTTGCACCGAAATGCAGCAGGGAAAGCAAGGGGTGCTCCGGGACTCCGGTGGTAGGATTTTCGGTTTGTCAAAGACTGAAAACTTACCTCAAGGAGAAAACCATGAGCACCCGGGAAAAACTTATCAAGGCTCGGCTGGGAATGCTAGCCCTGGCCGAAGAGTTGCAAAACATCAGTTGGGCTTGTCGCAAGGCGGGCATCTCTCGCAGTCCCTTCTACGAGATCAAAGAAGCCTTCGAGAAGTGGGGGGCTGAGGGGCTAGCCCCTCAGGCGCGGCGCAAACCGCGCATGCCCAACCAGACCCCGCCGGAGCTGGAAGCCAAAATCCTGGAGATGACCGAGCAGTATCCGGCCAATAGCTACCTGCGCATCAGCCAGCAGCTCAGGCTGATCGGCATCGGCGCTTCCCCTTCGGCGGTGCGCTGCGTGTGGCAGCGGCACGGACTGGTGGTGCGTTATCAGCGTTTGCTGTGGCTGGAACGCAAGACCGCGGAGCGGGGCGGCGTGCTGACCGAAGGGCAGATGCGCTTGTTGCGCAAAGCGCGCGGCCGGCTGATCGATCCCGAGCAGCACATCGAAGCACCGCATCCAGGGCATCTGTTGTGTCAGGACACCTACTTCGTGGGCACCATCAAGGGCGTGGGCAAGATCTACCAGCAGACGGTGATCGACGCGCACGCTTCGCATGCTTTCGCCAAGCTGTATCTGTCGAAAGTGCCGATGACCGCCGTGGATGTGCTCAACGATCGCGTGCTGCCGTTCTACGAAGAACACGGCGTGGAGATCGAGCACCTGCTCACCGACAACGGGAGAGAATACTGCGGTCGACCCGTGGGCCATCCCTTCGAGTTGTACCTGACCATTCAGCAAATCCAGCACCGGCGCACAGACATCGGTTCGCCGGAAACCAACGGCTTCTGTGAACGCTTTCACCGCACGGTGAAAGAAGAGTTTTACGCCGTGGCTTTCCGCAAAACCTTCTACGAATCGCTGGAACAGTTGCCGCGCGATCTCGATGCGTATCTGGCGTTCTACAATCGCCAGCGCGCCCACCAGGGCTATCGCACCCAGGGCCGCACGCCGTTTCAAACCTGGTCGGAAGGGGTTGCACAACTACGCCAAGAGCGCACGCATCTTGACTCGACCGAGGAGGTGAAACCAGAAGCAGCTTAGTTTACAATCCGCGCCACCGGTCTCCCGGTGTCCGCGATTCTCCAGCTAAATACACCTCATGAACTTGTACCAGACTTGCTAGCGGAGCCCGGCGTCTGACCTGCTAATCGCTTGATGAGCCACTCCGCTGGTGAGCATGCAGAACAAGGACAAACTGCCCAGAAATTGGGGCAGCTTGATTTGCACCACATCCAACAAGTACTACAATCGGTGAGCAACCCGGCGCTTCGCTGTTCCGAAGGTGCATCAAGTCGCACTGCGCTCGGGCCGCGTTCCAATCACTCGAAGAGGAGCGTCACTCGTTAACGCTTGCTTCCCTGGCACAGCAACAACGCCCTCAAACGAA
>DATDDN010000114.1:0-20758 GCA_036523795.1 Gallionellaceae bacterium
CACCCTCGCGAGATCCTTGCCGGGGGTCAGATCGAGATTCAGCACCACCGAGCCTTGCACCGCGATGGTGTTGCGCAGTGGCGAAGACAGGGCATAGATCAGCCCGCCCTCGATACCGCTGGATGTCACCACACAGTCGCCCTGGCGGCGATGGCTGACACCCGCCGCATCGGTGAAGCTGGCCACCACCGCCTTGAGCGGCTGCCCGGCAAACCGCGTGCGGAAGTGCTCGCTCCAGCCCACGTCGAAGCCGCAGTTGGCCGGACGCAACGGCGCAACCTCCACGCCGCGCTGTTCGAGAATCGGCAGCCATGCACCCGTGCTGCCCAGCTGCGGCCAGCTGCCGCCGCCCAGCGCCAGCACCACCGCTGCGGCGGATACGCTGCGTTCCCCGTCCGGCGTGGCAAATTGCAGCTCGCCGGCCGCATTCCAGCCCAGCCAGCGATGGCGCATGTGGAAGGCCACCCCCTGCTCGCGCAGGCGATGCAGCCATGCGCGCAGCAACGGCGCGGCTTTCATGTCGGCGGGAAACACGCGCCCGGAAGTGCCTGCAAAGGTGTCGATGCCGAGCCCGTGTATCCACGCGCGCAACGCCTCCGGCGGAAACAGCGCCAGTATGGGCCTGATTTGTTCTCGCCGCGCACCGTAGCGATCAAGGAAGGCGGCGAACGGCTCGGCATGGGTGATGTTCATGCCGCCCTTGCCCGCCATCAGAAACTTGCGGCCGACTGACGGCATGGCGTCGTACACGTCCACGCGCACGCCGTGCCGGCTCAATACTTCGGCGGCCATCAGGCCGGCCGGGCCGCCGCCGATGACGGCAACGGCGCCCGCTGGAGGAGTGGTGGATACAGTCATGGATGAGGGAAGGGAGCGCGCACGCAGATTACACCGGCATCAGGTAAGCACGTTCGCGGAACAGGGTGACACATGCGTCCACCACCCTCGCGTCATACAGGACGCCGCGGTTGCGCAGGATTTCCTCCAGCGCCACCTCTATGCCCAGCCCGGAACGATAGGGGCGGTGCGAGTAGATCGCCTCCACCACATCCGCCACACACAGGATGCGCGACTCGAGCAGGATGTCATCACCCTTGAGGCCGCGCGGGTAGCCGGAGCCATCCATGCGTTCGTGATGCTGCCAGATCCACTGAGCGATCGGGAAAGGAAAATCGATGTTCCTGATGATGTCGTAACCGCTCTGCGGGTGGCGCTTGATCAGCTCTAACTCGAGCTCGGAAATCCGCCCCGGCTTGCTGAGTATCTCCACCGGAACCCTGATCTTCCCCAGGTCGTGAATCGAGGCCGCCAGGCCCAGGGCATGCACATTTTCCGCCGGCAGCCACATCTCCCTGGCAATGGCCATCGACAACTGTGCCACCCGGCGCTGGTGGCCGGCCGTATAGGGATCGCGCAGCTCCAGCGTGGCGGCGATGGCCTGCACCATGTCTTCCAGGCTTTGCTGCAGCGAGACCTGCATGCGCTCATGATCCTCCTGCATGCGCAAATTGCCGATGCCGAACGACAGGTCCGCGGCCAGCTCTTCCAGCAGACGTACCTCTTCGCCGGCAAAGGCATTCGGTTCTGCGGCATAGATCATCAAGGCCCCGCGCCGCTCGCCCATTATCAGCGGCAGGGCAATGTTCGACTGATAGCCGCGCTGCCTTGCAGCCTCGCGCCAGGGCGCCATATTGGGATTGGTCAGGAAATTCTGGTTGATCTGCGTGGTGCCCTCGCGGATCGCCTTGCCGGTAGGGCCTTGGCCGCGCTCATTGTCCGCCCAGCTAATATCGGCCTTTGCGAGATACCCCTGTTCGAAGCCGGCCTGCGCCACCGGCAACACCCGTTTGCCGCCGCCCTGTTCGGCATAACCAACCCACGCCATGAGATAGCCGCCGGCTTCGACCGCCAGCCGGCAGATGTCCGCCAGCAGCTCCTGTTCCTGCTTGGCATGCACCAGTGTCATGTTGCACTGGCTCAACAGCAGCAGTGCCCGGTTCAGGCGCTGCTGCTCCTGCTCCGCCTTGATGCGCTCGCTCATGTCGTACACCGTGGTACGGCTCATGACGAAATTGCCCGCCTCATCCTTGACTGCTGTCGCACTGATCAGCACCGGCAGGACGCTGCCGTCCTTGCGCACCAGTTCCAGCTCGACGTCGCGTATCCGGCCGCGCGCAATGAACTCGGGGAAATATCCGCGAAAGACGGTCTGGCTGCGCGGGGTCAGCAGGTCGGTGATGTGTGCCTTGCCCACCAGTTCCTCGCGCCGATAGCCCAGCCAGTTCAGCTCGGTGTCATTGATGCGCACGATCAGGCCGTCCCTGTCCAGCGAGTGGTAGCCGCAAGGCGCGTTGTTGTAGAGGTCTTCGACTTCCTCTGCCATCGTATGTGTCATTGCAGGCGTCATGTGTGTCTGGCGGTACCGGTTGCTTCATTCAAGAAGTCAAAGCCGCGCTCGCGGAAAAGGCGGAGGCAGGCGTCCACCACCGCCGTGTCATACAGCGTGCCGCGCCCTGCGGAAATCTCGGCCAACGCAGCATCCACGCCCAGCGCGGGGCGATACGGGCGATAGGAACACATGGCCTCGACCACGTCGGCCACCGCGATGATGCGTGCTTCCAGCAGGATTTCATCGCCCTTGAGCCCGTCCGGATAGCCCGAGCCGTCCAGCCGCTCATGGTGCTGCCGCACGATCTGCGCAACCGGCCAGGAGAAATCGATTTCGCTGAGGACGTCATACCCGCCCTGCGCATGGGTCTGCATCAGGCCGTATTCAACCTCGTCCAGTTTTCCCGGCTTGCTCAATATCTCGGCCGGCACCTGGATCTTGCCGACTTCATAAATCATCGCCGCGAAATAAAGCCCGCGCAGCTGTTCGCCATGCAGCCCCATCTCCAGCGCAATCGCCCGGGCCAGCTCTGCCGCGCGCTGCTGGTGGCCGGCGGTATAAGGATCGCGCATCTCGATGACCGTCGCCATGGCCGTGATGGTCTGCATCAGGGCAAGCCCGAACTTGGCCGTCATCTTCTCGGCCAGCCTGATCGCCCGGGTATTGGTGCTCGACTGTAACCACGCCACCAGGGTCAGCAGCAGGCTGACCAGCACCCCGCCGACGATGACGATGCGTGAGCGCCCGTCTGTCACGCGGCTTTCGAAGGCAGGCAGGGAACGGACCGAGATGGTCCAGGTGTGGCCGAAATATTCGAGCGAACGCGTGGAGGAGAAACGTGCCTGTCCGTTTGCAGCGGCAACCGGAGCGCCCACGGCAGAGTCGAACATGATCGCGCTCTTCTCCGGCCTGTCGCCATCATAGATCTCGATGTCCAGCTGATCCCGCACCGACACAAGAAAATTCCCCAGCACGCCCTTGCTCATCAGGTTCTGCATGCGGAACGGTTCATACACCCAGCCCAGCAGATTGTTGCGCCGTTCCCCTAGGCTGTCGATGGGAAGATGATTGCGGTAAACCGGCATATACATGAGGAATCCGCTCTGCACATCCTTCTCGGTTTCCTGCACCAGCACCACCTTGCCTGAGATGGCCGGCGCGCCGCTGTCCCGCGCGCGTTCCATGGCGGCGCGCCGGATCGGCTCGGAGTACATGTCGTAACCGATGGCGCGCTGGTTGCGCCAGTCGAACGGCTCCAGGTAAACGATGGCAGAGTACGGGTCACGCGCGCCTTCCGGTTGGATGTTGAATTGAGCCAGCCCTTCGCGGCGCATGGCCGCAACCAGTTGCTGTCTGCCGCTCGCAGCCACAACCCGCGCAAACCCGACGCCCTGAATGCCGGGGTAGTTCTGCTCCAGCTGCAGCTTGTCCACGTAAGCATGGAATTGCTGCCGACTGACCGCTTCGCTTGCAGCAAACAGGCCGGCTGCACCTTTCAGGATCTGGCTGTAGTTGTTCAGTCGCGCATCGATCCTGGCATGCACATCGTTGACTTCGGCATCGAATGCGATCTGGGCTTCCCTGACTTCGTTACGATGCGCAACCTCCCAGACCAAATACGTCAGCAGCAGGCAGACGGCCAGCACCAGCCACGGCGCCAGCCGGATCAGGGTTTCCTGCTTGATGGATACTCTGGGCAACGCCATCACCTCGAGTTATCTTGGGGCCTGCATGCGCCTGGTGCCGCCAACGGCTACAGCACCCGTCACGCCGGAAACACGCCGGTGCTCAGGTAGCGGTCGCCGCGGTCGCACACGATGAACACGATGGTTGCGTTCTGCACCTGTTGCGAGACGCGCAGCGCCACTGCCAGCGCGCCGCCGGATGAAATGCCGCAGAAGATGCCTTCCTCGCGCGCCAGGCGCCGGGTCATCTCCTCCGCTGCGGCCTGGCCCACGTACTCCAGCCTGTCCACATTTTTGGGGCTGTAGATCTTCGGCAGATAGGCCTCCGGCCACTTGCGGATGCCGGGAATCTGAGCGCCCTCTTCCGGCTGCACGCCGATCACCTGAATCTTCGGGTTCACTTCCTTGAAATAGCGCGAGCAGCCCATCAGGGTGCCGGTGGTGCCCATGCTGCTGACGAAGTGGGTGATCTGACCCTGCGTGTCGCGCCAGATCTCCGGTGCGGTGCCTTCGTAATGGGCGAGTGGATTATCGGGGTTGGCGAACTGGTCGAGGATGATGCCGCGCCCCTCGTCGCGCAATTTTTCGGCGGTGTCGCGCGCCAGCTCCATGCTGCCCGCCTTGGCGGTCAGGATCAGCTCGGCGCCGAATGCGCGCATGGTCTGGCAGCGCTCCAGACTCTGGTTCTCCGGCATCACCAGGATCATCTTGTAGCCGCGCATGGCAGCTGCCATCGCAAGCGCAATGCCGGTGTTGCCGCTGGTCGCCTCGATCAGCGTGTCGCCCGGCTTGATGTCGCCGCGCGCCTCGGCCTTGCTGATCATCGACACCGCGGGCCTGTCCTTCACCGAACCGGCCGGGTTATTGCCCTCCAGCTTGGCCAGGATGGTGTTGGAGGTCGCGCCGGGGATGCGCTGAAGCTTGACCAGCGGGGTGTTGCCCACAAAATCTTCAAGAGTGTGATACATGAGTTCAATTCCTGTCTGCGAGTGCCACATGATAACTGGGCCGGCGCAAAACAGCGAGGCGAGGCCGCTCAAGTAACCACTCTGAATTCTCGGCGATAACTGGACGGCAAGATCCGCAGCGATCGTTTGAAGTGCTGGCACAAGAGGATCGGGCAAGGGCTGGGTGCAATCATTTCCACCATGACTCTGGCCAGGGGATTGGCGGAAATGCGTTTGTCCCGTATCCACCTCATCGTCAGGAAGAACAATCCACGCGCCATCCGCCTGTATCGGCGGCTCGGATTCACCGAGTGCGGAGAATGCGTAAAGACCGTAGATGGCAGGCAGACCAGCTTCCTGAACATGGAGCGCCAAGGCACGCCACTCGCCCTCAATAAGTTGGCCCAATTGATCGGCACATAGGTAAAATCGGGACCATGATTTCTACCGGAGCCACCGCAATGTCCAGCAAAACGCCCGCCACCATCTATCGCCACGACTACACCGCGCCCAGCTACTGGGTGGACACGGTGGAGATGGGCTTCGACCTCGATCCGGCCGCCACCCGCGTTGCCACGCGCCTGACCCTGCGCCGCAATCCCAAAGCGAAACACCATGCCATCGAGCTGCTGGGCGACGGGCCGAAGCTGGTGGCGCTGCGCATGAACGGGCAGGAACTGAAGAAGCGCGATTACACCCTCGCCGACGGCAAGCTCACCATTCCCAATGCGCCGGATGAAGTGACGCTGGAGATCGAGACGCTGGTGCAGCCGGAGAAGAACACTTCGCTGATGGGGTTGTATGTGTCCAGCGGCAGCTTCTTTACCCAGTGCGAGGCCGAGGGCTTCCGCAAGATCACCTGGTTCCCCGATCGCCCCGACGTGATGGCGAAATACACGGTGATGCTGCGCGCGGACAAGAAGAAATACCCGGTGCTGCTGTCCAACGGCAATCTGATCGAGCAGGGTGACTTGCCCCGTGGCCGCCACTACGCCAAGTGGGAAGACCCCTTCCCCAAGCCGTCCTACCTGTTCGCGCTGGTGGCCGGCAAACTGGTGTGCCAGGAAGAGAAATTCAGGCTCGACTCGGGCCGCAAGGTGCTGCTGCAGGTGTGGGTGGAGCCGGGCAACCTGGACAAGACCCAGCATGCGATGGAGTCACTTAAGCACAGCATCCGCTGGGACCAGCGCCGCTTCGGCCTGGAGCTGGACCTGGACCGCTTCATGATCGTGGCGGTGGGCGACTTCAACATGGGCGCGATGGAGAACAAGGGCCTCAACATCTTCAACACCAAGTACGTGCTGGCCAACCCCAGCATCGCCACCGATACCGACTACGCCAACATCGAGGCCGTGGTGGGCCACGAATACTTCCACAACTGGACCGGCAACCGCGTCACCTGCCGCGACTGGTTTCAACTTTCATTGAAGGAAGGACTCACCGTGTTCCGCGACCAGGAGTTCTCCGCCGACATGGTGGGCACCCCCAGCGGCCGCGCGGTGAAGCGCATCGAGGACGTGCGCGTGCTGCGCCAGCACCAGTTCGCCGAAGACTCCGGCCCGATGGCGCATCCGGTGCGGCCCGACAGCTATGTCGAGATCAACAACTTCTACACCGTCACCGTGTATGAAAAAGGCGCCGAGGTGGTGCGCATGTACCAGACCCTGCTCGGCCGCGATGGCTTCCGCAAGGGCATGGACCTGTACTTTGCCCGCCACGATGGCCAGGCGGTGTCGTGCGACGATTTCCGCGATGCCATGGCGCACAGCAGCAGCCGCGACCTCAGCCAGTTCGAACGCTGGTACAGCCAGGCCGGTACGCCCAGGGTGGAGGTGCAGGGCAGCTACGACGCAAACAGGCAGACGTTCGAGTTGACCATGACGCAGTCGTGCCGACCCACCCCGGGCCAGAAGCACAAGCACCCGTTCCACATCCCCATCGCCGTGGGCCTGGTAGATGCGGCCGGGCGCGACCTGCCGCTGCACCTGGACGGCGCACCGTTTGCCGCCACCGCCAACGGCACTGCCGTGCTGGAACTCACCCAGGAAACCCAGACCTTCCGCTTCACCCAAGTCACGCGCAAGCCGGTACCGTCGCTGCTGCGCAACTTCTCTGCCCCCGTCGAGCTGGTGTACGACTACAGCGAAGACGAACTGCTGCACCTGATGCAGCACGACAGCGATCCGTTCAACCGTTGGGAGGCCGGCCAGCGCCTGGCCACGGCACGCCTGATGAAATTCATCGCCGCCGTACAGGCAGGACAAGCGCTCAGCCTGGACCAGCGCTTTGTCGAGGCGATGCGCGCCACCCTGCTGGATGAAACCCTGGACCCCGCCTTCCGCGAGATGATGCTCACCCTGCCCACCGAGCAGACCCTGGCCGAGCAGTGCGCGGTGATCGATCCGCAGGCCATCCACCAGGCGCGCCAGTTCATGCGTAGCGCACTGGCCGTGCAGCTCAAGGCCGACCTGATCAAGACCTATGAAGCCAACCAGACTCCGGGCAAATACAGCGCGGACGCGCAGGCCGCCGGCAAGCGCGGGCTGAAGAACCTGTGCCTGGCCTATCTGCTGGCCTGGAATGATGACAGCACGCAGGAGCTGGCACTGGCACAGGTGAACGCTGCCGACAACATGACCGACCGCCTGGCCGCACTGATGGGCCTGGTGAATGCGGGCAGCAAGCTGGCGGTGGAACCGCTCAAGCGCTTCTATACCGACTTCAAGGATGAGGCGCTGGTGATCGACAAATGGTTCAGCCTGCAGGCCGTGGCCGAGTCCACCGACGTTGCCACCGTGCGCAAACTCACCCAGCACACCGCCTTCATGCTGAAGAATCCCAACCGTGCACGCAGCCTGATCTTCAGCTTCTGCAACGGCAATCCGGCGCAGTTCCACGCCGAGGACGGCAGCGGTTATGCCTTCTGGACCGAGCAGGTGATCGCGCTGAACAAGCTCAACCCGCAGGTCGCTGCGCGCCTGGTGCGCACACTGGACCACTGGAAGAAATACAAGCCGGCGCTGAAGAAGCAGATGCAGGCCGCGCTGCAGAAAGTGGCCGCGACCAGGGGGCTGTCCAAGGATGTGCACGAGCTGGTGAGCAAGACGCTGGCGTAGTGCGGCCCGTGGACCAGGCACTCGCACAGCTCCCTGAATCTCTCCGGCTGACCGCACGCGTGGTGGAGGCCGACAAGGGGCAATACATCTTTCGCGCAGGCGATCCGGTCGATGCGGTATATCGTGTGCTGCACGGCGAGGTGTGCCTGACGCGCTTCTCGCCGGAGGGCAGCGAATTCGTACTGTACCGCGCCCGCCAGGGCGACATCTTTGCCGAAGCCAGCCTGTTCGCCAGCAACTACCACTGCGATGCGATCTGCACCCTGCCAGGCTCATGCCTGCGTCTGCCGGCCGGCGCCCTGCGCGAGTGCCTGTCCACGGACACCGCCTTTGCCCTGGAATGGATAGCCACGCTGTCGCGCAGCCTGCGGCGGCAGCGCGCAGCGCAGGAACGCATGAGCCTGAAAAGCCTGCGCACGCGGGTCATCCACTACATCGTGGACCGTGGCGAGGATGGCAGCGTGTCGCTGGACCAGCCCATACTGCGCTGGGCGACCGAACTGGGAGCGAGCCACGAAGCGCTCTACCGCACCCTGGCTGAAATGGAAAAGGATGGGTCGCTGCGGCGCCAGGGACAACTGCTGACGCTGCTGCCTGGCCGGTCAAGGCAGGCGGTATGATCCGGATCATATGCTGATCGGCTCGCCGGTCTTTACCATGGCCTCCTCTGATCGAGGACCAACCCATTCTGCAGGAGAAATATTTTGAAGATGCTCATGACCATTGTTACCCTGCCAGCCGCATTGCTGGCCATCGCGCCGACGCAAGCAGCGGACGAAAGCGGCCGCACCAAGGTGGAACTCCCCGCCATGATGAAAGAGCACATGCTGTCCAACATGCGCGACCACCTCAGCGCACTGCAGGAGATACAGGCCGCGTTGGCCAAAGGTGAGCTGGGCAAGGCCGGCGACATCGCCGAGAGTCGCATCGGCATGAGCTCGTTGGCGTCTCATAACGCCGCCCACATGGCGCCTTACATGCCCAAGCCGATGCAGGACATCGGCACGGAGATGCACCATGCCGCCAGCCGCTTCGCCATCACGGCCGCCGAGGGCGACCTGCCCAAGGCGCTGGAAGGACTGTCCCGGGTGACGGCGCAGTGTGTCGCCTGCCACGCCAGCTATCGCCTCAACTGATTCCACATCGTTCCCGAACATTTCATGATGCGCACTCTCATTCCCTCCCTGCTTGCCCTCCTCCTGCTCCTGCCCGGCCTGTCGCAGGCCGGCGACATGGTATTCAAGGAAGTGGCGCCCGGTGTGTACGCCCACATCGGCGACACCGGCATGCGCACCTATGAGAACGAAGGGATGAACGCCAATGCCGGTTTCATCGTCACCAGCGATGGTGTGGTGGTGGTGGACAGCGGCTCCAGTTACCGCATCGCCGGGAAGATCCACGCTGCGATCCGCAAGGTGACACGGCAGCCGGTGAAATACGTGATCAACACCGGAGGCCAGGATCACCGCTGGCTGGGCAACGGCTACTTCAAGGCACAGGGCGCCGAGATCATCGCTTCCAGCGCGACCGTCGACGACATGATGACGCGCGGCCCCACGCTGCTGGCGGCGATGAAAGGCGTGCTCAAGGAAAAATTCGCCGGCACCGAGCTGACGCTGCCGACGCGCAGCTTCGGGAAAGAGCTGGCGCTGAAACCGGGCGGGCGCGACATCCGCATCCTGCATTTCAAGGCAGCGCACACGCCGGGCGACAGCGTGGTGTGGCTGCCGCAGGAAGGTGTGGTGTTTGCCGGGGACATCGTGTTCGTCGATCGCCTGCTGGGCGTGCTGCCCGTGAGCAACGCCAGCAGCTGGCTGGCTGCATTCGAAGAGATGGCGAAATTGCATCCGCGCATGATCGTGCCCGGCCATGGCGACGTCTGCGACCTGGCCAAGGCGCGGCATGAAACCGCCGACTACCTGAGCCTGCTGATCAGCCACATGGAACGCTCGATTGAAAGGATGGACGGCCTGCAGGAAAGCATAGACAGCCTGGACCAGAGCGCCTACGCCTATCTGGCCAACTACGCGCTGCTCAAGGGCCTGAATGCCAGCAACGTGTATCTGGAAGTAGAAAGCCGCTGAGCCGCGTGCAATCCAGCGCTGACCGAAGGATCGCCTAGGCCCGCGCCTGCATGGTGCTCACCGCCAGGCGCAGATCCTGCCAGGCCTTGGCCTTGTCTGCCGGCGTGCGCAGCAGGTAGGCCGGATGATAGGTCACCACCAGCGGAATGCCGCGATACTCGTGCAGCTTGCCGCGCAACGAACCCAGCGTGACGTCCTCACCCAACAACGCATTTGCCGCAGTTTTACCCAATGCCACGATGATGCCGGGCTGGATCAGCTCGATCTGGCGCTGCAGATAAGGCAGGCAGGCCGCCACCTCGTCCGCATCCGGCGTACGGTTGCCGGGCGGGCGGCACTTCACCACGTTGGCAATGTACACGTCGCTGCCGCGCTTGAGGCGGATCGCCATGAGCATGTTGTCGAGCAGCTTGCCGGCCTGGCCGACGAAGGGCTCGCCCTGCGCATCCTCGTCCGCGCCCGGCCCCTCGCCGACAAACAGCCAGCGCGCCTTCTCGTCGCCCACGCCGAACACCGTCTGCGTGCAGCCGCCGCGCAGGCGGCAGATCTGGCAATCGCGCACGCGTTCCTTCAGCTCGGGCCAGCCCAGCGCCCCGTAATCCGGTCCGGCCGGCCCACCGGGCTTTTCGCCCACCAGTGCTGGCGTCGGTACAGCAGTCGGTGGGGGCGCCTGCACTTCGGGCGCTGCGCTGCGCAACATGGGCTCAGCCGCCACCGCCTCGGCTGCCTGCGCGGCAGGCGTGCGCCTTACCCACAGGGGGTACAGGTTCAGTTCGCGCAATATGGCTTCGTTATGCTTCACAGGTCACATCCCATCAGTATGGCGTCCTCCCGCCCTTGCGCGGCAGGATAATAATTCTTGCGCAGGCCAATCTCGACAAAGCCGGCGCGCCGGTACAGCGCGATGGCAGGCGCATTGGAGGCGCGCACTTCGAGCAGCAGACGCTGGCGCCCTTCGGTGCGCGCCAGCGTCATCATCTCCTGCAGCAGGCGCAGCCCCCAGCCCCGGCGCTGGTGTGCCGCGGCGATGGCGATGGCTAGCAGCTCATCCTCGTCCACGTTGTGCATCAGCACGGCATAGCCCAGCAGCGCGCCCTCCAGCTCGTACACCTTGCACACATAACCGCTCTGCAGCGCATCACGAAAATTGCCCAGCGTCCACGGGTGCGCATGCACCTGTTGCTCGATGGCCAGCACGGCCTCCAGGTCGGCGCTTCCCATGTCACGCAGCTGCGCGGCCGCACTCACGTCGGCGCGCGCTCGCTGGTCTTGAGCGCGACCTTGTCACGCAGGTAAAGCGGCATCGCCAGTGCGGCGTCCACGCCCAATCCTGCGGCAAACTGCGGCGCGGCGAGTTGCACGATGGCCGCGGCCTGCGGCACGCACTGCGCATCCACTGCGCTCAGCTGGCCGGCATAGCGCGCCCCCAGCACGTCGCCATGTACGGCAAAGCCGCTGCCCGCAGCGTACCAGTCATTGCCGGCCACCGCCGGTGCGTCCTGCGGCAGGCACAGGCACGGCTCCACCACCGCATGCCAGGCGCCGGCACGCTGCTCGTATACGGCGAAATAGACCTCCGCCATGCGCGCATCCAGCGCCACGATCACCCGCGGCTTGCCGCTGGCCTGTGCCACCGCCAGCAGGGTATTGATGCCCAGCACGGGCAGATTAGCGCCCAGGGCGAGGCCCTGCGCCACGCCGCAGGCAATGCGCACGCCGGTGAATGAGCCCGGGCCCATGCCGAAGGCAATGCCGTGCATGTCCTGCAGGGTGCAGCCCGCCGTGCGCAGCAGCTCGTCCAGCATGGCCATCAGCACTTGCGAGTGGCGCTGCCCGACCTGCTCGAAACGTTCGCTCACCGCACCGTCAAGCCACAGGGCGACGGAACAGTATTCGGTGGAGGTTTCGATGGCGAGAATGTTCATGCCAGCAATAGCACCACCGCCTCTGCCGCGATGCCCTCGCCGCGGCCGGTATAACCCAGCTTCTCGGTGGTGGTAGCCTTGACGTTGACGGCACTCATCGGAATGCCGAGATCGGCGGCGATGTGCTCCACCATGCGCGGGATGTGCGGCGCCATCTTGGGCGCCTGCGCGATGATAGTGGCATCCACGTTGCCGATGCGGTAGCCGGCGTTGTTCACCAGGCGCAGCGTTTCGCGCAGCAGGATGCGGCTGTCGATGTTCTTGAATTTCGCGTCACTGTCGGAGAAGTGACGGCCGATATCGCCCAGCGCGGCCGCACCCAGCAGCGCATCGCAGATGGCGTGCAGCAGCACGTCGGCATCCGAGTGGCCGAGCAGGCCGAGCTCATAGGGAATGTCCACGCCGCCGATGATCAGCTTGCGCCCCGCCACCAGCTGGTGAACGTCGAAACCGGAACCTATACGCATATCGTTACACCTCGAAAAACTTTCATCCGCAGATTGCCTCGAAGAGGTTCTTGTGCCCTAAGGGTACGCAGATTGACACAGATTAAAAACTACAGACAAGACACTGAGGCACCCACGGATGTGGGCTGTGTTCTCTGCGGCTAGTTGCCTTTCTCCTTTAACAGCAACTCCGCCATCCGCAGGTCCTGCGGATAGGTCACCTTGAAGTTGCTGGTATCGCTTGCCACCAGTTTGGGATACAGGCCCAGCGCCTCCACGGCCGAGGCTTCATCCGTCACGCCGGGCGCGGCCTGCAGCGCCTGCAGCAGCAGGCCGGTGCGGAACATCTGCGGGGTTTGCGCCTGCCACAAGCCTTCGCGCGGCTCGGTACGCGCGATGCGCTGCGCCGCATCGGCACGCTTCAGCGTATCGGCCAGCGGCACGGCCAGGATGCCGCCCACCGGATCGCGGCGCAGCTCATCGAGCTGGCGGGTGAGCAGCACCTGGCTGATGCAGGGGCGTGCCGCATCGTGCACCAGCACCCAGTCGTCCGGCTCCAGCTCGGAGGCCATCAGGCCGTTGAGCACGCTTTCGGCCCGGGTCTGGCCGCCGCAGTACAGGGGTTGCAGCTTGTCGCCGCAGTGCGACCAGTCGTACTGGTGGAACTGTTCATCGCCGGGCGCCAGCACCACGAACACGGTACTGATGTCGGGGTGGGCACACAGGGTGGTGAGTGCGTGGTGGATCAGGGGACGGCCGGCCAGTGGCAGGTATTGCTTGGGCAGTTCGCTGCCCATACGGGAGCCGGAGCCGGCGGCGGGGACAAGGGCATAAAAGGATTCGGACATGGTCGAATTGTAATGGAAAACGGCCGCTTCTTCGGCATCGCCGATTTCCCCGGAAATTATGCGGTTATGTGGAAGATGGCCTTCTGTCGCCTATTAAATAAGCATAAAATGATATTCACGTTCCACGACCGGCCCCGTACATGCCCGTTTTCAACCTGCTCGCCCCCTTGCGCAACACTGCAGCGCTGCGCCCTGACCGGGCGGCGGTGGTGAAGCTGGCCGCGCTGCTGTTCCTGCCGGCGGCGCTGGGCGTCACCCTGCTGGCCTACGTGCTGCTCAAGGCCGATACCGAGGTGCGCCTGCAGAAGCTGCAGGTGCAGGAGGCAGCCGAAGTCAAAGTCGCCGCCAATCTGCTCAGCCATAATCTGGGCGACGTCGTGGATGACCTGCGCTTCCTGGCGCGTACGCCTGCACTGCAGCGCTTTGTGGAGACTCGCGACAAAGCAGAGCTGGCGCGCCTGACCCAGCACTTTGTCAATCTGTCGCAGTCCAAGGCTCGCTATGACCAGGTGCGCTACCTGGACCGCTCAGGCAAGGAACAGATTCGCGTCAACATGGTGGACAGGCAGGCCGTGGTGGTGCCCGGCGGCGACCTGCAGAACACGTCCAGCCGCTACTTTGTCACGGAAACGTTGAAGCTGAAGCCTGGCGAGATCTACATCTCGCCGCTGGACCTCAATGTGGACCATGGGCAGATAGAAACACCCTACAAGCCAACGCTGCGTTTTTCCATGGCCTTATTCAACCGGGCCGGCCACATGCAGGGCATGCTCATCCTGAATTACATCGGGCAGGAAATGCTGGATGATTTCAGCCGCGCCATGGGCGAAGAGCGACACGCCATGTTGCTCAACCAGGACGGCTACTGGCTGCACCACCCCGACCCCAGGCACGAATGGGGGTTCATGTTTGACCATGCCGACACCTTCGGCAACAGTTATCCGGCTGCATGGGCGCGCATTTCCAGGGAGCAGGCCGGCAGCCTGCTGGCGGATGAGGGCCTGTACACCTTTACCACCGTGCGCCCCCTGCCCGATGAGCAGCTCCACAACATCGCCCCGGCGGCCCAGAACTACTACTGGAAGATCGTCTCCCGCATAACGCGGGACGAGATCCCGGCAGTGACACCCCGCCAGTATCCGCGCGCATTTGCGCTGTACACCATCGCCCTGGCATTGCTGGCGACGCTGGCGCTGTATGTCGCCCACAACCTGCGCAGCCGCTTGCTGCTGAGCCAGGCGATCTTCGAAAACGAGGCGCACCTGAAAGAGATCACCGCCACCCTGGCCGAAGGGCTGTATGTGGTGGATGCCGCTGGGCTGACCACCTACATCAATCCGGAAGCCGAGCGCCTGCTGGGCTGGACCGCTGCGGAGCTGACCGGCCGGCACGCGCACAACCTGTTCCATCACCACCACGACAACCTGGAACCCCTGCCAGCCAATGAGTGCGAAATCCTCAAGGTGATCCAGTCAGGACAGGTGTACCACAGCAACACCCAGGTGTTCTGGCGCAAGGATGGCAGCAGCTTCCCGGTGGAGGTCAGCGCTTCGCCCATATTGCGCGACGGCAAGATCACCGGCACGGTGGTGGCTTTCAGCGATATCAGCAGGCAAAAGGCGGACGAACTTGCCCTGCGCAACAGCAGGGCGCAATTGCAGCAGGCACAGCACATGGCACAACTGGGCAGCTGGGAGCTGGATCTGGCCACCAACAAGCTCGTCTGGTCTGACGAAATCTTCCGCATCTTCGAGATCGATGCGTCAACTTTCAATGCCACTTATGAGGCCTTTCTCAACATCGTCCATCCCGACGATCGCGAACGGGTCAACCAGGCGTATGTCGACTCGGTGGCTTACCGCACGCCCTACCATTTCGAACATCGCCTTCTGCTCGGCGACGGCCGCATCAAGCATGTCCTTGAACGGGGCGAGACCATCTACGATGACAACGGGCATCCGCTGCGCTCCATCGGCACCGTGCAGGACATCAGCGAGCAGAAAGCCATCCAGGAGGCGCTGCGCGCCAGCATGGAAACGGCTCGTGCGCTGCTGAATGCCACCATGGAAACGGCCATCCTAGTTGACTCCCAGGGCACGGTGATGGCCATCAACAAGGTGGCTGCCGAACGACTGCGCCGCCGGGCGGAGGAGATTGTGCAGCACAACATCTTCGATTTCCTTCCGCCGGGACTGGCCGCCAGCCGGAAAAAAATGCTGGACCAGGTGATGAGCAGCGGACAGCCGGTGCGCTTCCAGGACGAACGCGACGGCATATTCCTTGACCAGAGCCTGTACCCCGTATTCGATGCACACGGCAAGGTCGCCCAGATCGCCATCTTTGCGGCTGACATCACCGAACGCAAAAAACTCGAAGCAGAAGAAATGCTGCTGCAGCACATAGACCAGCAGGTTCTGCGCAGCCCTTCCCTGTCGCAGCTGGTGCAGTTCATCTGTGATGAAGTCGTGCAGGAATTCGGCTACCAGCTGGTCTGGCTGGGCAAGAAACGGAGCGATGGCAGCATCTCGGTCGCGGCAAAATCCGGCAGCGGCAAGGCCTACCTGCACGAGCAGCAGCAGATCGACATACGCTGGGACGATGCGCCGCAGGGTGGCGAGCCCAGAGGGCTCGCGCTGAACCCGGAAAAGATCAGGCTCTTCAAGATTTCGGATACGGATTTCCAGCCCTGGCGCGAGGCCGCCGCCCTGCACGGATTTGCCGTCATCGCCGGGGTACCGCTTACCGTCCGCGGCAAGACCTATGGCGCACTCATGTTGCACTCGCAACACGAACACCTCTTCGATGATGCAACCACCCGGCAACACCTTTCCGCCATCGCCGGGCGCATCTGCGTGGTGCTGGAAATGGCCCTGGACCAGGAGCAGCTGCGCCTGCTCAGCTCGGCGCTGGCTTCTGCCGGCAACGCCATCTTCATCACCGATCCTGAAGGGCGCATCAAGTGGATCAACAAGGCATTCACCACACTGACCGGCTACACCGACATGGAGGCCATCGGCCAGATGCCCACGCTGCTCAAGTCAGGCAAGCAGGATGCCGAGTACTACCGCAATCTGTGGAATACCATCCAGAAAGGCAAGACATGGAGCAGTGAAACGGTGGAGCGCCACAAGACCGGCATGCTGTTCACCGTGCAGCAGACCATCACGCCCATCATGAATGAAGCAGGCCAGATCACCCACTACATTTCCATTCTGGACGACATCACGGCGCAAAAGGAAATTGCCACTCGCATCCGCTATCTGGCGCATTTCGACGCACTCACCGCCCTGCCCAACCGCACCCTGTTTTACGACCGCCTGCACCAGGTCCTGGCACAGGCGAAGCGTGATGGACAGAACAGCGCGCTGATGTTTCTCGATCTGGATCGCTTCAAGCCGGTAAATGACACGCTGGGTCACCACTTCGGCGACCTGCTGCTGAAAGAGGTGGCGCAACGCATCAAGACCTGCGTGCGCGAGAGCGATACCGTGTCACGCCTGGGGGGCGACGAATTTACCGTACTGCTTCCGCACGTTAGCACGCCGGCGGACGCCGCGATGATCGCAAAGAAGATCATCGCCATCCTGGCCCTGCCCTTCCAGCTGGAGGAGCACACCGTGCAGATTGGCTGCAGCATCGGCATTGCCTTCTATCCCACCGATGCCGTCACCGACGATGACCTGATCAAGTGTGCCGATAGCGCCATGTACATGGCAAAGGAACATGGACGGGGAACATTCCGTTTCTATCACGCGCCGGCCTGATTCACCCTCTTTTGCCCGGCCAGAACTCCATGAGAGGGACGCAGATACCGCAGCCACGCGGGTATAATGCACGGTTTCGTTGCCGCAGCATTCGGCCAATTTAATTCATCTGGAGCAGCAGTCTTGTTCAAAATCATCGGCGTCATTTCGGGTTACTACCTGTTCGGCCTGCTGGGCGCATTCATCGGCCTGTTCATCGGCTCGTTCATGGATCGCGTCCGCCTGTACGGCACCGGCGGCGTGAATCCGATGGGCAACCTGCAGCGGCAGACCGTATTCCTGGAGACGGTGTTCATGTCCATGGGCAAGCTGGCCAAGGCGGATGGCCGCGTGTCGCAGGAGGAGATCGACCACGTCGAAGAATTCATGCAGAAGATGGGCATGACGCCGGAGCACCGCCAGCGCGCGATCGCGCTGTTCAAGCAGGGTGCAGATCCGGCATTCGACATCAGACCCGCCTACCAGCGCTTCATGGCCATCTGCGGCCATACCAGGAACCTCCGGCAGGTCCTGCTGCTGTACCTGATCGTGATGGCGCTGGCGGACGGGCATTTCCACCCGGCAGAGGAAGCGCTGCTGGCCGAGATCGCCGGCTATCTTGGCTATGACAACGCCACCTTCCGCCAGATGCTGGAGATGGTGCTGAACCAGACCCACTTCGCCGGCGGCAAGGCAAGCAGCGAAGCCGCGCTGGATGACGCCTACAAGGCGCTGGGCGTGAGCAAGGACAGCAGCGACCAGGAGGTGAAGCGCGCCTGGCGCAAGCTGATGAGCCAGTACCACCCGGACAAGCTGATGGGCCAGGGCGTGCCGGAAGACATGATCGCCATGGCCACCGAGCAGGCCAAGGAGATCCAGCTGGCGTATGACCTGATCAAGAAGAACCGCAACCTGTAAGGCATCGGCGCACCATCATGCTATTCACCTCCTCACACACTCACCCGCGCTACACCCGCCTGGTCGGCTCGTCCGACGCGCTGGCGCTGGCGCAACAGGCTAGCAAGAGCACACCGCTGGTGGTGATTGCCGCCAATGCGCTGGAAGCACAGCGGCTGGTGGAGGAGATCCCCTTCTTCGCGCCCACGCTGCGCGTGCACCTGCTGCCCGACTGGGAGACGCTGCCCTACGACCAGTTCTCGCCGCACCAGGACCTGGTGTCCGAGCGCCTTGCGACCCTGCACCACATCCGCACCCAGGCCTGCGACGTGGTGGTGGTGCCGATCACCACCGCTTTGTACCCGCTGCCGCCGGTGGAATACCTGGCCGCCTACACCTTCTTCCTGAAGAAGGGCGACACGCTGGATCTCAACGGCCTGCGCGAGCAGATGACGCTGGCCGGCTACAACCATGTGCAGCAGGTGCTCACCCCGGGTGAATACTGCGTGCGCGGCGGCCTTATCGACCTGTTCCCCATGGGCAGCGTGCTGCCCTATCGCATCGACCTGTTCGGCGACGAGATCGAGACCATCGCCACCTTCGACGTGGACACCCAGCGCACACTGTACCCGGTGCCGGAGATCCGCCTGCTGCCGGCGCGCGAGTTTCCGCTGGACGAAGCCGGGCAGGCGCGCTTCCGCCAGAGCTTCCGCGACAGATTCGAGGGCGACCCTTCCCGTTCGCGCATCTACAAGGATGTGAGCAAGCGCATCGCGCCGGCGGGTATCGAGTATTACCTGCCGCTGTTCTTCGAGCGCACTGCCACCCTGTTCGACTACATCCCCGCGCATGCCACGCTGGTGCTGCACCACGACGTGGACGCGGCGATCCAGCAGTTTGCCGCCGATGCGGCCTCGCGCTACAGGCTGCTCAGCGGCGACGTGCAGCACCCCCTGCTGGAACCGCGCGAGCTGTTCCTGAGTGCAGAGCAGTTCTTCCTCAAGGTGAAGGGCTACGCGCGCATCGACGTGCTGACGCAAGGCAGCGAGGCCGCCAACGCGACCGCGTGCGCCACCGCGCCGCTGCCCGACATCGCGGTCAACCGCCGCGCCGAGGTGCCCACGCAGGCATTGCAGCAGTTCCTGCACGGCTACGCCGGCCGCGTGCTGCTGCTTGCCGACAGCCTGGGGCGGCGCGAGATCATGGCGGACTACCTGCAGGAGTATGGCCTCGCCCCCGCGCTGTGCGACGACTATGCCGGCTTCCTTGCCGGCCGCGAAAAATTCATGCTCACGGTGGCCACGGTGGGCAACGGCTTCATTCTCAGCGACGAGCAAGTCGCCATTCTCACCGAGAGCGAGCTGTATGCATCGCAACCGCGCAGCCGCAGCGCCCGCGCCGCCAAGAAGAGCAATGTGGAAGGCATGCTGCGCGACCTCTCCGAGCTCAAGCCGGGCGACCCTGTGGTGCACGAGCAGCACGGCATCGCGCGCTATCAGGGGCTGGTGAACCTGGACCTGGGCGAAGGCGAGAATGAATTCCTGCTGCTGGAGTACGCCGGCGAGGACAAACTCTACGTGCCGGTGTCACAGCTGCATGTGATCAGCCGCTACAGCGGCGGCGCCTCCGACACCGCGCCCCTGCACAAGCTGGGCAGCGGTGCCTGGGACAAGGCCAAACGCCGCGCCATGCAGCAGGTGCGCGACACCGCGGCCGAGCTGCTCAACCTGTATGCGCAGCGCGCCACGCGCAAGGGGCACCAGTTCAAGCTGACCTATCACGATTATGAGGCGTTTGCCGAAGGCTTCGGCTTCGAGGAAACGCCCGATCAGGCTGCCGCGATCGAGGCGGTGATCCTCGACCTACAATCCGGCAAGCCGATGGACCGATTGATCTGCGGCGACGTGGGCTTCGGCAAGACCGAGGTGGCATTGCGCGCCGCCTTTGTGGCGGCGATGGACGGCAAGCAGGTGGCGGTGCTGGTGCCCACCACCCTGCTGGCGGAGCAACATTTCCAGAATTTCTCCAACCGCTTTGCCGACTGGCCGATCAGGATTGCCGAGCTGTCGCGCTTCCGCTCCGCCAAGGAAACCACGCAGGCGCTGAAGGATCTGGCCGAGGGCAAGCTGGACATCATCATCGGCACGCACAAGCTGATCCAGAAGGACGTGAAGTTCCACAACCTGGGCCTGGTGATCCTCGACGAGGAGCACCGCTTCGGCGTGCAGCAGAAGGAAAAGCTCAAGGCGCTGCGCGCCGAAGTGGACGTGCTGACGCTGACCGCCACGCCGATCCCGCGCACGCTGGCGATGTCGCTGGAAGGCCTGCGCGATTTCTCGGTGATTGCCACCGCACCGCAGCGCCGCCTGTCGATCAAGACCTTTGTCAGCCAGTACAGCCAGGGCGTGATCCGCGAGGCCGTACTGCGCGAGCTGAAACGCGGCGGCCAGGTGTATTTCCTGCACAACGAGGTGGACACCATCGCCAACATGGCGGAGAAGCTGACCACCCTGCTGCCGGAAGCGCGCATCCGCACCGCGCACGGGCAGATGGGCGAACGCGACCTGGAAGCAGTGATGCGCGACTTCTACCACCAGCGCTTCAACGTGCTGCTGTGCACCACCATCATCGAAACCGGCATCGACGTACCCACCGCCAACACCATCATCATGAACCGC
>DATDDN010000115.1:0-7254 GCA_036523795.1 Gallionellaceae bacterium
CTGTCATCCCCGCGAAGGCGGGGATCCAGCCGATCCATTCAACTGGGTTCCCGCTTTCACCTGCAAGGGGTGCGCCATGGCTGTAAGGGGCTGAAGCCCCAACAGCACACGCAGCGCGGGAACGACAGTCTGCAGAGCCTACTTGACCACGCGCAGATGCGGTCGGCCAGGGGTCGTGGGCGCCGGCGGCTCAGGCGGCTGCTCATCGCCAGACGAGCTGGCGGGAGCAACCTCACCGGTGACGGGCTCCTGCCCCTGGAACACCAGGCCCTGACCGCTTTCCTTGGCGAAGATGCCGATCACCGCGGCCACCGGCACGATCAGCTGGTGCGCCACGCCACCAAAGCGGCCGCTGCAGCGGATGTCGTCATTGCCCATCTGCAGGTTGTGCACGGCGTCCATGCTGATGTTGAGGACGATCTCGCCATCCTTGACGTAACCGGCCGGAACCTGGGTGTTCTTGTCCACGCGCACGGCGAGATACGGGGTGTAGTTGTTGTCGCTGCACCAGTCGTAAATCGCGCGGATCAGGTAGGGCTTGGTGGAAATGTCGCTCACTTGCGCATCGCCTTCTCAGACGGTGTCATCGCTTCGATATAGGCCGGGCGCGAGAACAGGCGCTCGGCGTATTTCATCAGCGGGGCGGCTTCCTTGTCCAGCTGGATGCCATAGTGGTCCAGGCGCCACAGCAGGGGGGCGATGGCCACGTCCAGCATGGAGAACTCGTCGCCCAGCATGTATTTCTGCTTGTTGAACACCGGGGCGATCTGGGTCAGGTTGGCGCGCACGGCCTGGCGGGCTTTTTCCACGTTCTTGGCAACGCCGCTTTCCAGTGCGGGAATGTGGATGAACAACTCCTGCTCGAAGCGATGCAGGAACAGGCGGGCGCGGGCACGCATGATGGGGTCGGCCGGCATCAGTTGCGGGTGCGGGAAGCGCTCGTCGATGTATTCGTTGATGATGTTGGCTTCGAACAGGATCAGGTCGCGCTCGACCAGCACCGGCACCTTGTTATACGGATTCATCACGGCCAGGTCTTCCGGCTTGTTGAAAACGTCAACGTCAATCACCTGAAAATCCATGCCTTTTTCAAACAGAACGAAGCGGCAGCGTTGGCTGAATGGGTCTGTCGTACCCGAGTAAAGTGTCATCATTGCAAAAGCATCCTTTTCAAGACTGAAATCAAAGAAACCCGCAGATTTTACCAGAAAACCAATGACTTCCGCCACTTTCTCGGCTCCAGGCCGCGCCAGACGGGCATCTAGCCCTTTCTGGCCTCGCTGAAAACAGGGGTAATAGGCAGGTTAAACCGGGGTGTCCTGATCGATGAAGTGGTGATCCAAGCCGAATTGCTGCGCCAAGTGTTCGCCCAGCGCCTGCACGCCGTAGCGTTCGGTGGCGTGATGTCCAGCCGCGATGAAGGCGACGCCGGTCTCATTGGCCAGATGCACGCACTGTTCGGAGATTTCGCCGGTGAGGAAGGCGTCCACTCCCAGCGCGATGGCCTGCTCGAAATATCCTTGTGCAGCGCCGCTGCACCATGCCAGGCGACGTAGTGGCTGCTGACTATCACCGATCACCTGAGCCTGGCGCTGCAGGCGGTCGCTGACGTGGCGAGCAAAGTCGCCCAGGCTGCACGGCAGCTGCAGGGTGCCATGCCAGGCGATGTCCTGCTCGCCGAAGCGCCCCTCGGGGGTGAGGCCCAGACGCTGCGCCAGGCGCGCGTTGTTGCCCAGCTCTGGGTGCGCATCCAGCGGCAGGTGGTAGGCCAGCAGGCTTACGTCATGGCTGAGCAGATGGGCGATACGGCGCTTCTTGATGCCGGTGAGGGCTGCGTTTTCGTTGCGCCAGAAATAGCCGTGATGCACCAGGATCGCGTCCGCCCCCCAGGCAGTGGCGGCTTCCAGCACATATTGCGAGGCGGTGACAGCCGTGGCCAGGGTCAACACCTGCCCTTTGCCCTCGACCTGGATGCCATTTGGGCAATAGTCGCGGAAGCGGTCGCCCTCCAGCATTCTTCCGATATAATCGCTCAATTCATTTAATTGCATCGCCCTGCTCCGCGTCATTTAGCTAACGACCCATCATATCATGCGCAAATTCTGGCTCCTGTTCGCCCAGGCCACCACCATCGGTCTCGCCGTCCTGTTCATCGTGCACACCCTGAAGCCCGGGCTGCTACCCAACGCCGCGCGCAGCGGCGTGGTGACACTTTACGAAAATACGCCTGGCGGCGGCAGCATGATCCCTGCCATCGGCTTCAGCGCAGCGGCACAAAAGGTGATGCCGGCAGTGGTGAACATCTACACCACCAGCGAGGTGCGTGACCAGGACAACCCGTTCATGGACGACCCGCGCTTCCGCTACTTCTTCGGCGATCAGTATGAGGACAATGCGCCGCAACAAACCTCCAGCCTGGGCTCGGGTGTGCTGGTCAGCCATGACGGCTACATCCTCACCAACCACCATGTGGTGGAGGCCGCGGACCAGATCGAGGTAGCCCTCGCGGATGGCCACAAGGCCAAGGGGCATATCATAGGCTCCGACCCGGAAACCGACCTGGCGGTGATCAAGGTCGAGCTGGGCAAGGACCTGCCCGCGATCACCTTCGGCCACTCGGAGGAGGCACACGTGGGCGATATCGTGCTGGCCGTGGGCAACCCGTTCGGCGTGGGCCAGACCGTGACCATGGGCATTGTCAGCGCGCTGAAGCGCAACCACCTGGGCCTGAACACCTTCGAGAACTTCATCCAGACCGATGCCGCGATCAACCCCGGCAACTCGGGCGGTGCGCTGGTGGACGCCAACGGCAACCTGCTCGGCATCAACAGCGCGATCTACTCGCCCAATGGCGGCTCGCTCGGCATCGGCTTCGCCATTCCGGTGAGCACCGCCAAGAAGGTGATGGAGCAGATCATCCAGAACGGTTCGGTCACGCGCGGCTGGATCGGCGTGGCGGTGCAGGAGATCACCCCTGAGCTGGCCGAGTCGTTCAAGCTCCGCAACGTGCAGGGCGTGCTGATTTCCGAAGTGGTGCGCGGCGGCCCGGCCGACCAGGCGAGAGTGCGCGCTGGCGATATCCTGATCTCGGTCAACAACAAGCCGGTGGTGGATTCCAATGTGATGCTGGACACCATCTCGGCCCTGCAGCCAGGCAAGACTGTGGTCCTCAAACTGCTGCGCAACCAGGCAGAAGTGGTGGTGCAGGTGAAGGTCGGCAAGCGACCCAGGCCGAGACCGCAGTAAACAGAAGCGCGAAGCTGGAAAAGATTGGGGGCTGTTATCCGCCCCCAGTTCATTTCTATGTGTATGTGTGGTTCTTATTCAGCCTGATCGGCCCCGGCCTTGGCCGGCTTGACCATCCAGGCCGCAACCATGACGCCGGCCTCATACAGCAGCCACAGCGGAATGGCGAGCATGAACTGCGACACCACGTCGGGCGGGGTGAAGATGGCGCCGATGACGAAGGCACCGACGAATACGTAACGGCGCACATCCTTCAGTTTTTCCACGGACACAAAGCCCATCTTGACCATCACCACCACGGCCACCGGTACCTGGAAGGTGATGCCGAATGACATGAACATGGTGAGCACGAAACTCAGGTATTTGTCGATGTCCGTCATCACCGCCACGCCGTGTGGCGCCGAGGAGGTAATGAATTTGAACACCACCGGGAATACGATGAAGTAGGCAAATGCCATGCCGCAGAAAAACAGCAGCAAGCTGGTCACCACCATGGGCACGATCCAGCGCTTCTCGTGCTCGTACAGGCCGGGCGCAATGAAGCACCAGACCTGGTACAGGATGTAGGGGAGCGCGATCAGGAACGCCGCCATCATGGCCACCTTGAGCGGGACAAAGAAGGGCGTGGTGACATCGGTGGCAATCATCTGTCCGCCCTGCGGCAGCTTCGCCAGCAAGGGCTGCGCCAGCATGGCATACAGATCAGCCGACCACGGAAACAGGCACAGGAACACCACCAGCAGGGCAACCATGGAGCGCAGCAGACGGCTGCGCAACTCGATCAGATGTGCGATAAAGGTTTGGCTGTTGCTCATTTCTTGTTCTGGTCAGGCGCGGATTCCGGTTCGCTGTAAAGCTCGCGTTCCATTTCCTCGATGATTTCATGTGTCTGCTGCAACGGCGCCATCTCTGATGCTTGCTGAGCGAGCTGCGCGGTGGACGTCTGCATCACGTCCCGGCCTGACTGCTGTATCTGCTGCTCCAGCTTGCGCGCCTGCAGCTCTGCCTCTTCCTTCATCTTGCGCAGCTCATCGACCTCCATCTCGCGTTCGATGTCCGACTTGATGCCGTTCACGTAACGCTGGGCGCGACTCCACAATAGGCCGGCGGTGCGCGCGACCTTGGGCAGGTGCTCAGGCCCGATCACGATCACCGCTACCACCATGATGACGACCAGTTCGGAAAAGTCGATGCCAAACATGTTGTCAGATTACGACTTGGTGTTGTTTTTTTCTTTGGCTTCGCCTTCGATGACCTGGCCCTTGCTGTCCTGTGCAACCTGCTTGGGCGCTTCATCCTCGCCCTTCATGCCTTCCTTGAAGCCGCGCACTGCGCTGCCGACGTCCTTGCCGATATTGCCCAGTTTCTTGGTGCCGAACACCAGCACAACGATAAGCAACACGATCAACCAATGCCAGATGCTGAGTGAACCCATGTCTATCTCCTGATTAAAAAATTGTTGGGGCGTTAATCACGCTTCACCATGGGCGGAATCAAGCCGCCGCCGATGATGTGCATGTGCAGATGAAACACTTCCTGGCCGCCGCCGCGGCCTGTGTTGATCACGGTACGGAAACCCTTTTCCAGGCCTTGCTCACGCGCCAGCTGCGGCACCAGCACCATCATCTTGCCCATCAGGGCTGCATGGCTGTCGTCTACGTCTGCCAGCGAAGCCAGGTGCAGCTTGGGCACAATCATGAAATGGACCGGCGCGACCGGGTTGATGTCGTGGAAAGCGAACATGTCTGCATCCTCGTACACCTTCTTGCTGGGAATCTCGCCGCGCACAATCTTGCAGAAAATACAGTCGCTCATCGTCAGTCCTTTTTGCGGCTCTCTTTTTCGGCAATGCCGGAAACGCCTTCGCGGCGCGCCAATTCGATCAGTACGTCATCTGCGCTCAGGCCGTGCTGCGCCAACAGCACCATGCAATGAAACCACAGGTCGGCCGTTTCATACACCAGCTGGCCATTGTCGCCACCCTTGGCTGCGATCACCACCTCAGTGGCTTCTTCACCCACCTTCTTGAGGATGGCATCTTCGCCCTTGTGGAACAGCTTGGCCACATAGGAGCTGTCGGGCGCGGCCTGCTTGCGCGACAGGATGGTTTGCGTCAGGCGTTGCAGGATGTCCTGGTTCATTTCTTGTATATCTCGTCAGGGTTCTTCAGCACCGCGTCGCTCTCCACCCACTCGCCATTCTCCAGGCGGCTGTAGAAGCAGCTTTCACGTCCGGTATGACAGGCTATGCCACCCCGTTGTTCCACTTTCAGCAATATTACGTCCTGGTCGCAGTCGAGGCGGATCTCCCTGACCTTCTGCGTGTGGCCTGATTCCTCGCCCTTGTGCCACAATTTCTTGCGCGAACGCGACCAGTACACCGCCTCGCCCAGCTCAACCGTGCGCTGCAGGGCATCACGATCCATCCATGCCACCATCAGCACACGCCCGGTCTTGGCGTCCTGCGCGATGGCCGGCACCAGGCCGTCTGCGGACCAGTTGACCTTGTTCAGCCAGTTGTTCACAAACGCACCTCGATTCCATGTTCCGCCATGTAACGTTTTGCCTGCTCCACGGTGTACTCGCCGTAGTGAAAAATGCTGGCCGCCAGCACCGCGTCTGCACCGCCCTGCTGCACCCCATCTACCAGGTGCTGCAGGTTGCCCACGCCGCCGCTGGCGATCACGGGGATCTCCAGCGCATTAGTCACAGCGCGTGTCAGTTGCAGATCGAAGCCGATCTTCTGGCCATCGCGATCCATGCTGGTGAGCAGGATCTCGCCGGCGCCCAGCGTCTGCATGCGCATGGCCCACTCGATCGCGTCCAGCCCGGTGGCCTTGCGCCCGCCGTGGGTGAACACTTCCCAGCGTCCCGGCTCCACCTGCTTGGCGTCAATCGCCACCACGATGCACTGCGAACCGTAGCGCGCAGCCGCATCGGCCACCAGCTGCGGGTTGGTCACCGCCGAAGTATTGATGCTGACCTTGTCGGCGCCGGCATTGAGCAGGTTGCGCACGTCCTCCACCTGACGCACGCCGCCGCCCACGGTAAGCGGAATGAATACCTGTTCGGCCACCTGCTCGATGATGCGGAACAGAATGCCGCGATCATCCGAGCTGGCCGTGATGTCGAGGAAGGTCAGCTCGTCGGCACCCTGCTCGTCATAGCGGCGCGCGATCTCCACAGGGTCGCCGGCATCGCGCAGCTGCACGAAGCTGACGCCCTTGACCACGCGCCCGGCGGTGACGTCGAGGCAGGGAATGATGCGTTTAGCAAGCATGTGTCATCACCACGCGATCACTTGGCCGGCGGACTGAGCTCGTCCGCCAGTTTCTGTGCTTCGGCAAAATTCAGCGTGCCCTCGTAGATGGCGCGGCCGGTGATGGCACCGGTGATGCCTTCGTGCTGCACGGCACACAGCGCACGCACGTCATCGATATTGGTGATGCCGCCGCTGGCGATCACCGGCACGGTCAGCGGGTGCGCCAGCTCGACGGTGGCAGGAATGTTCACGCCGTTCATCATGCCGTCGCGGCCGATGTCGGTGTAGATGATGGCTTCCACGCCATAGCCCTCGAAGCGCTTGGCGAGATCGCACACGTCGTGCCCGGTCAGCTTAGACCAGCCGTCCACGGCCACCTTGCCGCCCTTGGCATCCAGGCCCACCATGATGTGGCCGGGGAAGGCATCGCAGGCTTCATGCAAGAAGCCAGGAACCTTGACCGCGGCGGTGCCGATGATGATGTAGGTCACACCGATGTCGAGATAGCGCTCTATGGTGTCCAGGTCGCGGATGCCGCCGCCCAGCTGCACCGGCACATCGGCCCCCACGGCTTCGACGATGCTGCGCACCGCCGCTTCGTTCTTGGGTTTGCCGGCAAAGGCGCCGTTCAGGTCGACCAGGTGCAGACGGCGAGCGCCCTGCGCAAGCCAGTGTTGCGCCATCGCGGCAGGATCTTCGGAAAACACGGTGGCATCTTCCATCACGCCCTGACGCAGGCGCACGCAG
>DATDDN010000116.1:0-3226 GCA_036523795.1 Gallionellaceae bacterium
CAGTCCACGAAATAGCTCGGGTCTTTGCCCATCACGGCATGCCACTGCGCCTGGGTCACCTCGGTCTTGCCAATGGCAAACGGCTTGGCAATGGTCACGTCATGCAGCGGCTGCTCGTCCGCGTTACCTGTGTTCGAGCCCATGGCAAAGCTGCCACCGGGCAGTTCGACCATCTCAGGGCAGTCCGGGCAATCCTTGAAGGTCTTGCCGGCAACCGGCCCGACCACGCTCTCCCACTGGTAGATCTTGTCCTGCGCCGCGCGTGCATCGGCGCCATCCGGCGCCAGCATCAGGTAACGCTTCATCTCGCGCATCGCGTCCAGGTATTTCTTCTTCTCACCCAGCGCCACGGCCAGGCCATAATGGCCCTCTGGCCACCAAGGGGTGATCTCCAGCGCCTTGCTATACAGATCGATCGCCTGGTCGTAGCGCTTCTCCTGCAAGGCAAATTCAGCCTGCACCTTGAACTTGCGCGCCGATTCCGGCATTACCGGCTTGGGATTGGCGGCACGGTATTGCTTAGCCACCTGCTGAAACGGATCAACCACCTCTTCGGCATGCGCCGGGATTGCCAGCAAAAACACAGCCACTGCGAGAAATTTGTTGAGCTTTGCCAAAATTATGTCCTTCCGGGTTGGAGTCACTGCCAAAACAAGCGGCAATTGTAGCCGCTTTTAGCCCGGCTTTCGACCCGGCCATTGCCACGCACAAATGAAGCGAAACGGCAAAAAAAAACGGCCACCCGAAGGTGGCCGTCTTTCTGAACGACTATTAAGCCTGAATTAGAACTTCTTGTTCAGACCAACAGCGAGCATACCGGAACCAGTGCCATTTGCCAGGTTAGCAGAACCACCGATCGCGTTCTTAGCTACGCTGTAAGCGTTGGTGTCGCCACCTTGGCCCATGTGCGAGTAAGCAGCATAAGCTGTAGTGGTCTTGGACAGACCTTGCAGCCATGCTACGGTGAAGCCGGAAGCGTTGGTGTCAGCACCAGCTGCGTTGTTCGCGTCCATAGTGGACTTGGCGTAGGTAACAACAGCAGTACCAGCAGCAGTCACAGGCACAGTTGCGCTGATGGAGAAGGCCTTGTTGGAGTCGTTAGCACCGTCAACCTTCTGAGTCTGGAAAGTGGCGAACAGCTTAGCCATTTGCAGGTCATAGGAAACACCAATAGCAGTCTCGTTCACACCAGCAACAGGCGCAGCGTAAACAGCATCCATGAAACGAGCAACCACTACGCCAGCAGCCAGAGGGCCTTGAGCGTAGTTAGCGGAAGCCAGCCAAGCGGTTTGCTTGGTTGTATCGCCATCGACGTTGCCCAGGTTACCTGTACCACCGGCTGCGTCGCCGGAGTAGTTCAGGGCCACTTTGAAGCCGCTCATATCAGGAGAGATGTAAGCCAGTGCGCGAGGAGCGCGGTTCAGAGCACCGTTAGTACCGATCATGAACTTACCGGCGCCAGCGATGTTGTCCATCGGAGAAACCAGAGAGCCGGCTGTCGGGTCGAAGCTCTTGCTGAAGTCGAAGCCAGTGGTTTGCAGGTAGCCGGTTGCAACTGTACCGAAGCTGCCAGCCAAGGCCAGCATTTGCTGACGTGCTGCGCCGATACCGGAACCGTTCGAAACTTTGGCGTTAATCGGAGCACCGATCTTAGCTGTGTTGCCAGTAGCTGTCTCGATGTCCAGAGAGTATTCCAAGTTAACGATGGCTTTCAGGCCGTCGCCCAGGTCTTCAGAGTTGTTCACGCCGAGACGGGAACCAGCCAGACCACCAGAGAATGCCAGTGTGTCGCTTTGTGTGCCAGAAGCAGAGATGTTTGCAATCGCAGCATCAGCGATACCGTAAACGGTTGTGTCAGCGAAAGCAGGTGCGGAGAACGCAGCTGCTACAGCCAGAGCGATGATTTTCTTTTGCATCTTGATAAACTCCTCGAGTAGTTGAATTAGGGCGGATGCTCCACCGTGTTTCAGCAAATTCCCTGAATGGAAATTCGAAAGCGATTGTGCATAAGCGATTAGCCATGTACAAGTGTTGAAGCAGTTTTTTAATCAAAGATTCACAAAAGTGTGTCTTTTCTGCAACACCAGCCAGGGAGCGCATCAGCGAGCCCTTATCGAGCCAGGGTTCGGCGAATCTATGCGGTGCTGACTGCAAAAGCCCGAATTACCTCGAAGAGGTTCTTGTGCATCGAGCGATTGCGCCCTAACCACCCTTCGCGCAGAAATCTGCGCTCCTACGGCACGCTCCCCTAGGCAAATAGCCGCGCCAGCTCCCCCCCCGGCTCCGCCGCCCGCATGAAAGCCTCGCCCACCAGGAACGCATGCACCTGGTTGCGCCGCATCAGGGTCACGTCTTCCGGCTTGAGGATGCCGCTTTCGGTCACCACGATGCGCTCGCTCGAAATACGCGGCAGCAAATCCAGCGTGTTTTGCAGGCTCACCTCAAAGGTGCGCAGGTTGCGGTTGTTCACGCCCATCAGCGGCGTCTTCAACTGCAGCGCCAAGTCCAGCTCAGCGCCGTCGTGCACCTCCACCAGCACCGCCATGCCCAGGCTGTGCGCCAAGGCCTCGAATTCCTGCATCTGCGCCAGGCTGAGCGCAGCGGCGATCAGCAGGATGGCGTCCGCCCCCATCGCCCGTGCCTGCCAGATCTGGTAGGTGTCCACCATGAAGTCCTTGCGCAGCACCGGCAAATTACACGCCGCCCGCGCCTGTTGCAGGTAGGCCACGCTGCCCTGGAAGAACTGCTCGTCGGTGAGCACTGACAGGCAGGCCGCGCCGTGTTTTGCGTAGCTGGCGGCGATCTGCGCCGGCTGGAAATCGGCGCGCAGCACGCCCTTGCTGGGGCTGGCCTTCTTGATCTCGGCGATCACCGCGGGCTGGCCTGCGGCGATCTTGCTGCGGATGGCGCCGACGAAATCGCGCGCCGGCGCCGCCTGTTCGGCCTCGGCACGCAGTACGGCCAGGGACTTGGCGGCTTGCGCTGCGGCCACTTCTTGCGCCTTCACGGCGAGGATTTTCTTGAGGATGTCGGACATGGCATTACTCTTTCAATAAGGCACGATAACTGCGCACAGCCACTTGGCCTGTCATTCCCGCGCAGGCGGGAATCCAGCAAAAACAAGAAGCCGCGAAGCGGGCTAGACCCGGTTTGTCCCGCTTTGGGGGTTAATCCAATCCAACTGGATTCCCGCCTGCGCGGGAATGACGCCCTAAGGGCCATCCAC
>DATDDN010000117.1:0-14608 GCA_036523795.1 Gallionellaceae bacterium
CATCATCCCGGTGGACTCCCCTTTCCGCTTGGCGCGACGCATGACCTTCATCATCTTTGTGTCTCTTGCGCTCATGGTGCATCTCCTACCGTTACGCTGGGAAACAGCGTGATCGTGAGCGGCCCGACGTCCGGGGCCGCAGACGAAACCACTTTCGCAAATTTTATTGCGTCCATGACATTGATCATTGTTTCGTAGTCAATATCCGGTTCAACCAAGAGAACCGCATCCTTCTTGTCCTCATGGGCGTCCTTCAAGTCCTTCAGCTTTTGAGACAATGTCGTCAGGCCGTATTTATCACCAACCTTGGGGATGGTGTCGGTCACGGCCTTGCCATCGCTTATTTCAATTGCATTCTTTCGAAGGATCACCTCGATGGTTACAGGCGGAGGACCATTCGTCGGCGCAGCACCGCCCCCCTGGGGTGGCATATTCAGCTCCTGAATGGTGACTTTCGAAAAGACTGCGGATAGCAGCAGGGACGAGACCAGCACAACCATGATGTTAAGCAGGGTTGTGAGCTCTAGCTCCTTCGATTCGTGATGTCGTCTTTTCGCCATGACCTGTTAAGCCTGTGGATTGCGACTTTTCGCGGCAAATGCGCTGATGACGTTCACGGTTTTCAATGACGCCATCTCCAGGCTGTCGATGATGGTGCCTGCCTTCAGATTCAGGAACAGGTTCGCACTCAGCATCGGAATGGCAACCACCAGGCCGATAGCGGTACAACTCATCGCCTCGGAAATCGAGCCAGAGAGCAGCGCGGATTTCTCGGAGGGCGCAGCGTGGGCAACCGCCTCAAACGCAGAGATCAAGCCGAGGATCGTGCCGAGCAGCCCCATCAGCGTTGCAAGGTTCGCGAAGAGCGCGGTATACGGAGTACGCTTTTCCAGCTGTGGAACGATGGACATCATTACTTCGTCCATCGCGATCTCGAAGTCCTCGCGCCGGCGAACCACGCCCTGGCGTTCAAATGCAACCGACAGGAGTTGACTGACATACGACTTGTCGTTGCTGGTCATTTCCCGTGCTGCCTCGAAGTCGCCTTTTTGCAGCGCGGGCTGCAGTTTGTCCCACATCTTGCGATTGGCGATCTCTGCCCGATGAAGTTTGAACCAGCGCTCGAACGTGATTCCGATACCGATGGCACCGATGACCAGAATGGGCAGCACCCAGAAGCCGCCGGCCTCAATGAATTTTATGACTGACATAAACATTGCTTATCTCCTTGTTTGATTCAAAAAATATGCCTACTTGGGGTTGGCAAGGTTGTAAAAATTTAATTCCCGTGTAAACACAGCCCGGTCAACCGGACTCATGTCGTCATTCAAAAGATTGGATTTGAGCTTGGTTTCCTGCCCTATTTCTGAACTCTTCCAGGGCACAATGACAAGCGACGTGGGCGTTTCGTTGTTGCCCACAATCGACATGCCGGAGATTTCCTTGGCTTCCCCCTCTTCTTTCTTGCCAGTGTCTGCGCCAAAAGCAGCCCCGCATGTCAAAGAAAACAAGAGCACCACATAAGAAACTTGCCTGAGCATATTCCCTCCTATTTCCCCAACCGCTTCTTCATGTCTGCAATCCATATCTTGACGGACTTGTCGTCCTGAACCACATTGCTGTAGAACTCATAGTGCTTTAATGCGCACTCGTAATCCTTCATGTAGAGGTCGCACAGTATCCCCAGATTCTTGTGGACCATCCTGTAGTCCGGGTATTTGTCCAGGATCTTTTCGTACAACTGGCGCGCCTGGGCAAGCCTGCCCGTCTTCCGGTACAGCAGCGCCAATTCGTTGTTCGCCACCGGGTTGTCCGCCTCAGCGCTGATGGCGCGCTGCAGGCTTTCTTCAGCCTCCTTCAATTTCCCGGTCTTCTTGTAGGCAAGCGCGAGGTCTATATTCGGCACCGCCGCGTTGGGAACGGCCTTGACCACCTTGGTCAACAGCTCGATGCCGGCGTCATATTCCTCAGCCTTGATATGCACCATGGCAGCATCGAAATCGGCGCGCACCGCGGACGTCATCTCCGGCGCGGCAGCAACCACGGCGACGGGCTTGCTCAGTGCAGCTTCTTCTTTCCTGGGCTTGTCAGCAGCACAGGCACATAGCAGGCCCGTCACCAGCAATATCAAGCCGGTGTTGCGCTGTGCTCTGAAGCCGCGCGGGCTCAAAGGATGGCGGTGTTTCATGGTCAACTTGTCCTGGATTCCATCGCTCGCACTCATTTCGCCTTACCCTTCTTCGGCTTGGCAGTCTTCTTGGCGGGAGCGGGCTGTGCAACCGGCGTTGGCTCCGGCGCAGCCACCGGTTGAGCCGCAACAGGCGCAGACGCGGCCTCTGGCGCCGACGCGGCACCCGGTTCAGCGTCGGCAGTCTGTTGAACGGGGGCCGGGGCTGGCGCTGGCTCAACCTTCACCAGGATGGGCGCCGGATGAGTCAGCTCCGCATAATTGGCCTTATCGATTGTCGCGACGTAACCGCTGCTCTCTTCAAATTTTGCATAACGCGCCGGGACCAGCTTGGCCAGCTTTTCAATACTGCTGTCTATCCAGGAACTGAACACGCCCACCGACAGCAGTTCCAGGTTCTTTTCATGAATCTGTATCGCTTTTTCCTCAAACGGGAAGGCTTGATCCTCCAGCGCCAGTTCGTATTGTTCCTTCTCCATGGCACTCAAGTCGTCCGGGCGCTCGGACTCCATCAGCGCACGGCTGAAGTTGTAGTACATCTCCGCGATATAGTAGGTCGCGGCTGCCGTGACATCGCCAACCTCGTAGCTCAGCAGTTTCTCGAGCCCGTCCTTCGCAGATTTCATCGCGACCTTCTTCTTCTGCAGATTCTTGTCAAACGGCTTGGCCAGCTTGATCTGCACGAAGTCATCAAACAGAGGCACGGTCAGGGCCAGGGATGCGGTCGCCCCCAGATAACGTGTTCTATCGGTACGCTCCGCACCGGCGCGCGCGTCGGCCGCGACGATCTGCTTGAGCTCATCCATGTAGCCGTTCGTGTCATTGCGTGCCTTCAACACATTGGCAATCTTGTTACGCGTTTCCAGCGCGGGCTCCAGCGGCTTGGGGAAGTAATTTACGTAGCGCCGGTACACCTGCATGGCCTTGTCGGTGTCTTTCGCCTCGACGTACAGGCTTGCCGCTGTCTGCAGCGCTTCGCGTCGAACGGCCACATCCTGCGACTCGGTTTCAATACGCTCATATTCGGCTGCGGCCATCGCAAGCTTGCCGGCTTCCTTGTATACATAAGCGATCTTCTCGGTGACTTCCGGTTGCAGCTTGTGTCCCACATAATTGCTGCGGAAAGAAGTCAACACATCGGCGGCCCTGTCCCAGTCCTTCAGCTGGATCAGGGCTGTCGCGCCGTCGTAATCTGCCGTTGCACGTATCGAGCAGGTGGGAGCCGCCTTGGCCACCCTCAGGAAATGCTCTGCCGCCGTCTTGAAATCGGACTGCTTGTTTGCCAGTTCACCCTGCTTGTAGATCGATGCCGCATAGTTCTCCACCAGATCCGGGCGAGACTTGTCATTCTCTGCAGTCAGCTGCAGAACATTGAAATATCCCTCTTCAGCATCCTTGAAGTTCCCCAGGTCAAACGATGCATGCGCAACGACAAGCCAGCTGCTGCGTATGATGCCCTGATCCGCGCGGGGGAAGTTATTCAGCAACTTGCGCCCCGACTTCACGGCAAATGCGTAATCCTTCATCGCATAGATGTCATCGACCGCAGCACCCATGACAAGCGCGGCTTTTTCATGCTGCGGGAAGGTATCTGCAAATTTCAGAGAGCTTCGAATCACGTCGCGTTTGATCTTGTCCTTTGCGTCAGGCTCGGCAATGGCAAGGTTCTCGCGGTGCGCGTAGACCGCCGCGTAGCCCGCCTCCGGTGCCTTTTCGTGATACGGATAATCGTAGGCGGTGTGTTCATACTCTATGGCCGCCTCGGCATAGGACTTGTTCTCCAGCAGCAATTCGGACAGCTGGAAATTGACCGCCGGAGATTCCGGTTCCTTCGGGAAGGACGCCAGGAAATCCCTATACCACTTCATCGCCTCCTGGAAGTTCTGTGGCTTGTCCTTCTCGAATTTCTTTTCCTGATACAGGGAGTGATAATGGTTGGCCAGATCCTTCAGGCTGGTTTTCACATAACCCACGACCTCTGGAAACTGCTTGATGTCGAAGTGCTTCCAGTATTCAGACTTGAGGCCGTAGGCCACCACGAATTCCTTGTTGGCGTCGATAACCAGCTGCGGGAAGCCGCCTTTCTTGTAGATTTCGATTACGCGGGTATCGAAATGCGGCGCAACCTTGTGATAGGGGTTGCTCTTCACAAAGGCCTTGAAGGTTGTGGCCGCATCGCTGTAGCGACGCTTGTCGAGATAGTATTCACCCAGGTTGCTGTAGATATTCACCTCATAGCTGCGCTTGCCGTACTTGTTGAAGTACGCCACCACGGCGTCAGCGCCGCCCAGGTTCGAAAATGCCAGACTCACCACGCGGTATGTGTCCTCGATGCGCTTTTCATCCGAAGTGCCCTTGGGATGTTCAAAGTCGTAGCCGGTCTTAATCTTGTAATCGAGCAGACCCACAAACCTGTGCAGCGACTCCTCATAGAGCTCCTGTTTGTAGAACGTCCAGCCCAGCTTGTACATGGCGAGTTCGTAATAGGACGATCCCGGCCCCATCTTGACAATCGAGGTGTACGCATCTTCGGCGTCCAGGAATTTCTTGCGGGTAAAGAAGTATTCTCCACGTCTGAACTGCACCTCGTCGAAATAGCGGGATGCAGGATAGTCTTTGACTATCCTGTCCATGATCTTCATGGCCTCGTCGGTCTGGCCAATTTCTTCATAGGCGCGCGAGAGCTGATACAGCACCTGGTCATTGCGCTCATAATTCGGGTACTTGTCCAGCAACTTCTTGTACATCGCAATGGCTTCAAGCGCACCTGCAGACTGCAGATCCGCACCCGAGCCGTCCGGCGCTGCCAGCGGCGCGGCCGGCGTAGTCGACTTGATCGCTGCAGCTTCAGTTGCGCGCTTCTCGAAGTCCTCACCGGATTCTTTTGCGCCGGCCTTGCCCTTGTTCTTCTTGCCGCCCTTGGCCGCCACGACAGGCGGCGCAGCCTCCGCGGCAGCAGGCGCCTCGGCCACTGATGCCGCCCTGGGCGCATCAAAACCTGCCGGACGCTCGATCTTCCTGCTCTCCTCGATCGAGCCTCTCTTTTCAATCTTGGTGGCCCCCTCCAGGGTGCCGTATTCCTTCTGAATCTTCAGGTCGGCCAGGCGGCGCAGCGCCTCCGGTGTCATGGCTGACTCGGGGGTCTGCTCCAGGAATTTCTGGTAGCTCTGCATGGCCTTCTCAAGGCCCCCCTCGATCTTCGCGTCGGTAAGCTCGATCTTCACATCCTTCAATTGCCCGATGGAGCCCTTGTCCGAGACCGTCGTGCAGGACACAAGCAGGGTGGCCAGCGCCATTAATGACAAACGGGAGT
Organism: Gallionellaceae bacterium; assembly: GCA_036523795.1. Classification (GTDB taxonomy): domain Bacteria; phylum Pseudomonadota; class Gammaproteobacteria; order Burkholderiales; family Gallionellaceae; genus 39-52-133. Next base: position 5,502 of record DATDDN010000117.1, read on the forward strand.
GACTCATTTGGCCCCGCCCTCTTCCATCTGCTTTTTGCTCGCGCGATCATAGCTCTCCGACAGCGCAAACCTTGCCTGGACCTGGAATTCTTCCAGCCGCTTGCGCCGCTGATCAAGTTCATTGACCGCCATCACATCGAGCACATGTCCCTGTCTCGCGATCAGGGTGGTCACTTTTTCCTTGGCGTCACGCACGCGATTCTTGAGCTGGCGAAGCTGGTCGTCATAGCCCTTGTAGCTCTGGGTGGCAGCCTGGCGCGATCTTACGAATGAGCGATAGATGTTTCTGAGCCTCTCCACATCAGCGTCGAGCTGGTGCAGATGTTTATACGCCTCGGTGAGGCGCTTGCTGTAGGTGGTGGCAATTTGCCAATGCATCACGCCTTCCAGGCGCTTGATGCGCCGGCGTATGTTATCCGCGGCCGGGCTGGAATCATTCTTGTATTGATCTGCAAGGCGTCGCAGGCTTTCCCGCGTCACTCTCTCGTCGGCCGTCTCCAGAAAGTCCGGCCGCGGCGAAATCAGCAGGTGCTTCAGGCGGTCGTCGAGCGCCTGACGTTGCTCCAGGCGCACCCTCATCTGGGAATCCAGTGCCCGGAACTGCTTATCCACATCGGGCAAGATGGCTTCATAGTATTGGGAGCGCAAGCGGATGATGTCTTCATAGGCGTCAATCGAAACATCCCAATCGTCGAGTCTCTTGCGCAAATCATCCAGATCCTGATAGTTATGCAAGGCTTCCTGGAAATCATTGGATGCCATTAATTCAAGCAGGTAATAGGTTTCGGGCGATTCCGGAAGCTCCCTGAGCTTCACCACCCAGTCCCTGTCCTGCTTCAGTTCGTCGCGAACCAGCGCCTGCAGGAATTTTCCCTCGCGAATACTCTTGATCGAGGCGTCCAGTTTCGCCAATTCACCAGTGAAACTCTCGAGCGCGCTCCCATAAAGCAGCGCCGCCTTGCCGTGCAGTTCAAGTTTTGCATAGGCGTAGGGCACGCCCAACAGGGCTTCCTGCACCGCTTTGTCCGTCACATTGCGTTTTATCAGGATGGACCAGGGCACCAGCGCGCGATCAAACTTGCCCAAGGCAACATCAGTCCAGCCGGACCCCAGCAATGCCTTGTTCGAGTACGGGCCAGTCAGACGTACACGATCGAGATACACCTTCGCCTGCTCGGGTTTGCCTGCGGCAATCAGCCTGTCTCCCAGAAGCAGGTTTGCCTTGTCCCTGATGGCCAGGGTCGCCTCATCGTCGCTCTGGATTTGCCCGGCCTTGTCCAGCTGCGCGTAGCCTTTCAATTCCTGCCCGTTCTGGATCAACGCGATGCCCAGGTTATAGGTCGAAAACCCTTCGAAATTCTTGGTGCCCTGCATGCCCTCCAGGATGTTGACCGCCTCTTCAAACTTGCCCGTGAGCATGTAGATCTGCGCACGCAGGAAAAGCTCGTCGTCGTGAACCGCATCCGGGACCTTGCCCTTGATCTGATCGATGGTCCTCAGCGCACTTCTTGGGTCATCCTTTTGCACAAAGATGCGCGCCAGGCGATAGGCCGCCTCATTGCGTATTGACTGATCCACATTGCCTTCCATCACGGCCTTGATGGCGCGCCCTGCGCGCTGGTTCATCCGGTAGGACAACTCGAAGTCACCTACCGAGAAATTGGCGTAGTTGATCTGAAAGTGAAGGGGATCGAGATTGGGATCGTCGAGCCGATAGAACTGCCCCAGCTCCGTATCCAGGCGCGTGATTGCATCGACGTACTCACCCTGATAGGCGTAATAGAACGCCTCTCCAAGATAGAGATCTTTCGCCGCAGCATGCGAGGAATCGTCCGCGGCAAAAGAGAAGCTACTAAAGCACAAGCCAAGCAGGCAAATGAAGCGACGCATCATCAAATCTTCAGTCTTTGAAGCCAATTGCCTGATTGCCTCCGCCCAGCGCAATTTCAATCAGGCGGGGCTCTACCGACTTGGTGAATTTATAACTGGCATTCTGCGTCACGACGCTGCTGCCCGACTTGCCACTGATCGTGACTTCCAGCACGTGGTCGCCCGCTTTGACGTTTCCGGTGTAAATACGCTGCACGCCGCCACTTTGCAGGGCTTCCAGCTCCTTGAAGGTATAGATGTGGTGAGTCGCGTCTTTGCCGTCAATCTTGATGTGCATGGAATCCAGACGCAGCTTCTCACCCTTGGAAGCACTGACGAACACCGACACCTGGGTGTTTGAGGGGTAAAGCAATTTCTCCTCAAGCTGGGTCAGCTCGGCCGAAATGCCCAGAACATCCTTCTTGATGTCCTGCACCTGCTCATCCAGGCCTTTAATCTGCTCTTTGGTGACTTCCTCTGCAATACATCCGGACATCCACACCCAGATCAGAGCTCCCATCGAGATCGCTTTAAGAAATCTAATCATAAATAGTCACCTACAAAATCAACACTTGCCATTCAAGAAATCCAGAATTCGCTCGCTTGCGTCCCGCGCAATGCGACCGGCCCTAACCCTAAGGTATATGCAGGGCCAAACGGAATGTCGGCGAAAATACCCGATACCCAGGCAGAGGTCATTCCCGATCAGGATGGAAAGCGGAGGATGCAGACGAGTGGTCGCTCCCCCGCCCTAAATTGGGGCCATACGACAGACGAACGGTCGCATATACTTATATGAGCGGTAGTATGGCGAGGTTCGCATTATCCTCGCGGGCCCTGACATGGCCACATCGGTGTTACGCCCCCACGCAACCGGCTACCCGCACTACAATTTCACAGTATAGCATCGTCAAGCATCCCGACAAGTGCTGCCGGCGTGACAGGAGGTTATGCGCTGTGCATGGCGACTGAACCCGATCCACGGAGACCGATGCCGCCCGCAATGCCCGCTGCACTGCGGCTCCATGCGCGGCGCGCCCCGAACAATGCTGCGGCGATCGCGCCGCAGGTGCAGGCAGCGGGTATAATGCGGGCAACGGCCCAACTCGCACGCTGCCACACCACATCTCATGATGCTCAGCACCCTGCAACCCTACAGCTATGACCTGATCAGCTTCGCGCTGAGCGTGGCGCTGCTGATCGCGTACAACCTGTTTCTCGGCTACAAGACACGCAAGAATCCGGCTTACACCGTGCAGGCGGTGAACACCATCGCACGTACCGCCTGGGTCGAAACCATCATGCAGGAGAGCGGCAAGGAAATCCTGGCGGTGCAGACCCTGCGCAACTCCACCATGGCGGCCACCTTCCTCGCCTCCACTGCCGTACTGCTGATCATCGGCGTGCTCACGCTCAGCGGCCAAGGAGACAAGATGGAAGGCACCTGGCACGCGCTCAACATCATGGGTGCTCATCATGCCGACCTGTGGATGACCAAACTGCTGCTGATCCTGCTCGACCTGTTTGTCGCCTTCTTCAGCTTCGCCATGGCGATCCGCGTGTTCAACCACGTCGGTTACCTGATCAATGTGCCGCTGTCACGCGGCTTCAAGATGATCTGCCCGGCGCACGTCGCCGTGCACCTGAACCGTGCCGGCAGGTTCTACAGCATCGGCATGCGCGCCTATTACACCGTAGTGCCGCTGGTGTTCTGGCTGTTCGGCCCGCACTTAATGCTGATCTCCACCGTCGTGCTGATTGTCGTGCTGCACCGCCTCGATCGGGCACCGAAGCTGCCCGACGTCGACTACGACACGCCATAAAAGTTTTTCACATTACCGCTTCAGGACATTTCATCATGCAAGCTGCACCCCAACTTACCCACTACCAACGCATCGGTGGCGCCGACAAGGTACGCGCCCTCGTGCACCGCTTCTACCAGATCATGGACGAGCTGCCGGAATCCTATGGCATCCGCAAGATGCACGGTGCCGATTTGCAGAGCTCGGAAGACAAGCTGTTCAAGTTCCTGTCCGGCTGGATGGGCGGGCCGCAGCTGTTCATCGAGGAATACGGCCACCCCATGCTGCGCCGCCGCCATATGCCGTTTGCCATCAGCGAATCAGAACGCGACCAGTGGATGCTGTGCATGAAGCAGGCCATGGCCGAAGTGATCGAGGACGAACAGCTGCGCAAGGAGCTGTCGACCGCCTTCACCTCCGTGGCCGACCACATGCGCAACCAGCCCGAATAAGCGACCGACATCATGGCCGCACCGATGAAAGCCCTGCTGAAAACCCTGGGCATCGATCAGTCCAGCGAATGGGTGGAGTTTTCCGAGGCCGCCCTGCACATCCTGATCATCCTGATCCTGTCATGGCTGCTGCTGGTGATCAGCCGCAAACTGATCCGCACCTTCAGGAAATACATCGCGAACCGTACCCACGACCTTGGCACCATCAAGCGTGCGGAAACGCTGGGCCAGGTGTTCACCAACGTCACCACGGTCATCATCACCCTGATCACCGGCATGCTCATCCTGAGCGAAATGGGCATCTCCATTGCGCCCATCCTGGCCGCCGCCGGCGTGGTGGGCGTGGCCGTGGGCTTCGGCGCGCAGAGCCTGATCAAGGACTACTTCACCGGTTTCTTCCTGCTGCTGGAAGACCAGGTGCGCCATGGCGAAAATGTGGAGCTGGGCGGCAAGAAGGGCGTGGTGGAAGAAGTCACCCTGCGTCACGTCAAGCTGCGCGACAACGATGGCAGCGTGCACTACATCCCCAACGGCATCATCACCACCGTCAGCAACCAGTCGCGCGATTACTCCTATGCGGTGATCGATATCGGCGTGGCCTACCGCGAAGATGTGGACACGGTGTATGCGGCGATGAACAAGATCGGTAAGGAGATGCGCGGCGACCCGGCCTGGCAGGACAGGATCGTGGAAGACCTGCTCATCGCCGGCGTGCAGGAGCTGGCCGACTCCGCCGTCATCATCCGCTGCCGCTTCAAGGTGCAGCCGCTGGAAGACGTGAACGTGCGGCGCGAGTTTCTCTACCGCGTGAAAAAAGCCTTCGACCAGGCCGGCATCGAGATCCCCTACCCGCACCTCACGGTTTACGCAGGACAGGACAAGCAGGGCGCCGCAGCTCCGTTCGTCGTCCAGGCACGCGTGGATCAGACCGGCAAGTAGACAGATCTGAGCGGATTGCATCCTCAGCTGCTGACACAAGGCTGCGCGATGCAATAGAATCGAATCGTCATTTACCTGCTGCGAGGTTGCCATGCATCGAATCCTGCTCCCCCTGTTTGCCCTTGCACTGAGCTGCCTCGCGGGCAACACGCGCGCCGAGGATGCGCCCCTGTCCAGGGGCCAGACACTGTACCTGCCGATCTACTCGCACATCTGGCATGGCGACGTGAACCAGGCCAGGGGGGAACCGATGAGGTCCAACCTGTCTGCACTGGTCAGCATCCGCAATACCAGCCTGAAAACGCCGCTGCGCCTGCTGTCGGCGCGCTACTACAACACAGAGGGAAAATTGCTGAAGGAGTTCATCGCGTCGCCGCGCAGCATTCCGCCCATGGGCACGGTGGAGCTGTTTATCGAGAAAAGCGAATCGGAAGGCGGTTCCGGTGCCAATTTCATCATCCAGTGGGAAGCGGCAACAGCCACCAACCCGCCTGTCGTCGAGGCCGTGCACATCGACAACCAGGCCAGCCGCCCTTATTCGTTTGTGACCACCGCGCGTGTCATCCAGGCGGACAAATAGGCAATGACCCCTGACGACCTGCAGTTGCTGGTCACCCGCGAGATGCCGTTCGGCAAATACAAGGGCAGATTGATTGCCGATCTGCCCGGCCACTACCTGAACTGGTTTGCGCGCAGCGGCTTCCCCAAGGGGGAAATCGGCCGCCTGCTGGCGCTGATGCAGGAGCTGGATCACAACGGCCTCAAGCCTCTGCTCGATCCGCTGCGCCAGCGCTAGCCGGCTGTTTGCACTGTGTGTTGTGCTAGCATGGCGCCCTTTGATGTCACGGCATTTTCACGCACATGAAACAGCGCCTGTATTTCTGGTGGATCGTGGCCGCACTGGCCGTATTCGCCTACCTCTATGGCCTTGGCGGCCAGCACATTCCGGCCACCGGCGACGAGGGTCCCTACCTGCAGATCACCCGCCTCACCGCCGCCACCGGGCACTGGCTGCCGCTGCAACCGGTGGAAGGACTGGGCGTGACCAAACCGCCGCTGCTGTTCTGGCAGGGCATGCTGGCTACCAACTGGGGGCAGGACTGGGAACTGTGGCGTCTGCGCCTGCCCATCGTGCTGTATTCCTTCGCCACCGCGCTGCTGGTGTTCTGGGTGACGCGCCGCATCAGCGTTGACACTGAAAGCAGCGCCATAGCCGGGCTCGCCTTTCTCGGCTTCACGTCCATCTTCCACCACGGCCGCCCCTACATCACCAACCTGCCCGAAGTCTTCTTCCTGTCGTCGGCCTTTTTCCTGCCGCTGCTGTATCGCGCAGACAGCGTCAGCCGCCGCTACCTGTTCTGGGTGGCCATCGGCGTGCTTGTCGGGCTGGCGGCCTGGGTGCGCTCCATCTTCATGCTGGCGCCAGTGGGCCTGGCGCTCGCGCTCTACCTGTGGTGGCAGCAGCAATGGCGCATGACGCCCTTCCTGCGCCAGGACGCCCCGCGTCTGGCGGTGTTCGGCCTCACCGCACTCGCCGTGTTCGGCCTGTGGTTCGTGCTCGACCCCGACCCAGGCGCCATCGTGCGCGAATTCCTGCTCGGCGAGAACGTGGCCAAGCTCAAGCATGACGGCTACTGGCGCAATTTCTTCAGCGGCAGCTATCCCGTCTGGGGCGTGTGGTTCGGCAATTTGCGCAATGCCGGCTTCCTCGCCCTGCCATTGCTGTATGTGGTGATTATGAGTCTGCGCCGCTGGAGCCTGCTGCGCCATGAAGAGCGCGCGCTGTGGCTGTGGGTGCTGTGCTTCATCGCCGTGTTCACCCTGCCCGCGCAGCGCCAGGACAGCTACATCATGGCCACCATGCCGGCCATCGCGGTGATCATCGGCCTGCACTGGCGCGAGATTCCTCGCCAGTGGTTCTATCTTTTCACGCTGCCGCTGCTGGCGATCTTTGCCGGCCTCGTCTACCTGATGATACCCATCAGCCAGCAGGTGCTGCCCGCCGGCGCCTATGCGCCCGGGCATTACCTGGCCCCGTTCGGCGGGCTCGCACTGGCCGTGCTGGCGCTGCTCTATAACCGCTGGGCCAAGGCACTGTTCCTGCCGCTGATCTTCCTCGCCTACCTTGCCTTTGCCAGCGTGGTCGCGCCGCTGGAAGGCCCGCTCGGCCGCTATCAGGCATCTGCCATCGCAGCTGTGAGCGGCAAGACGGTCTACGTCCCCTCCAACTTCCGCGCGCAATACGAGCGCTTCCGCTTCCTGTTGCCCGGCGCCGAGATTCGCAGCTATGAAGAAGGCGACACCGAAGCCCGCGACCGCCTGCTGGCCGAAGGGCAGCTGGTGGTGATGGATGTAGCGCCCGGCAGCGACTGCACGGCATTGCCGGTGCTGGGTTCGCGCCTCACCGTGCGCAGCCGTCTACCGCAGGAGGATGTGGACAAGGTGCTCTACCAGCGCCAGATGGAACTGCTGTTCCGCCGTGAGCTACTGGTTCAGGGAGTCCGCCGCTAGGCAGGTCTGCGCAGGTTGCTTTGGTATAATTCGCGCCCAACTCGTTAACAGGTAGCCACCGTGTCCGAACGCCTCACCGTAATGCTGCAATACATCCTGCCCAAGCAGGCATTGACCGTCCTCGCCGGCAAGTTTGCCAATGCCCGCGCCGGCAAGCTCACCACCCGCGTGATCCGCTGGTTTGTCGCACGCTATCAGGTCAACATGAATGAAGCCGCCAATCCCGACATCGCCAGCTACGCCAGCTTCAACGAGTTCTTCACCCGCCCCTTGCGCGAAGGCGCTCGCCCGCTGGCTGCAGCCGATTTCCTGTGCCCGGTGGACGGCGCGATCAGCCAGTTCGGCGCGATCGAGCGCGACCAGATCGTCCAGGCAAAGGGCCACAGCTACTCCACCACCGCGCTGGTCGGCGGCGATGCCGCGCTCGCAGCCAAATTCGAAAACGGCAGCTTCGCCACACTCTACCTCAGCCCGCGCGACTACCACCGCATCCACATGCCGTGCGACGGCACGCTCAAGCGCATGATCTACGTGCCAGGCGCCCTGTTCTCGGTCAACCCCGCCACCGCGCGCGGCGTGCCCGGCCTGTTTGCGCGCAACGAGCGCGTGGTGTGCGAATTCGATACACCCAATGGCTCCTTCATCCTCACCCTGGTCGGCGCCACCATCGTCGGCAGCATGGCCACCGTATGGCACGGCGTGGTCAATCCGCCGCGCAGCCGCGAGGTACGCGAATGGCGCTATGACGACAAACCGGTCGTACTGAAAAAAGGCGAGGAGATGGGCCGCTTCCTGCTCGGCTCCACCGTGGTGATGCTGTTCCCCAAAGATGGGCTGACGTTCAACCCGGAATGGGCGCCCGCAAAAACCATTCGCATGGGCGAGATGATGGGGACACACTGAACGCTGCAATGAACGCGCCTGCCGACAGCATCCTGCCTTTTCCGCCCATCACCAAGCAGCGCGCCCTGCGCATTGCCGCGCACGCCACCGGCCTGGGCAGCCAGCAACTCGGCTGCTTCAGCAAGAAACCGGCCACCTGCAGAGTTCCCGAGATCATTCCCAGAACCCTGTGCTGGTATGTGTACGTCCCCGCGGAGCGCACGCCCTATACGCAGCGCGACAGCCGGCTGCTGATCATTTCCAGGGAAAACGGCAATATTCTTTACGACGGCCCCGCTGGCGACGGGGCTTGAGGCACGTCTGGGGCAGGCTGCGCAGCGTGCTAATGAACGCGGCGCAGGAGCGTGGACTGCACCAGCGCATAGCCCACCAGCACCGGATCCAGCAGGTAGTTCCACAGGTTGTCCGATTCCAGCAGGTGCAGGTTGTAGGCCAGCAAAGGCAACAGCGGGATCACGGCCAGGGTGCGCCAGCGCTTCAGCCAGGCGACGAGAGAAAGTGCGCACAGCACGGCCACCATGGCTTGCGGCGCGTAGCCCCAGCGGTAGGGGTCGATCGGCCCGACGCCCAGCGCGAGCGGATAGAACGCCACGCCTGTCACGGCCGCGGCCACCAGCAATATCCTGCGCGT
>DATDDN010000118.1:0-13274 GCA_036523795.1 Gallionellaceae bacterium
GCCCAAACGCCAGTCCCGAGGACACCTCCAGCAATGATCAGAATGGCGACGACAATGACGTGCATATCAATTCCTAGAAGTCACTTTAGAATGGCAGTTCATGGGACAACTCGCGCAGTATAGGAACGGTCATTATCTAAGCGCAAGCTGCCTGAATTCATAGGTTCGTGTCCTGGCTCAGCAGTGCCCACTTCGAACATTAGCGTTGCGCGAAACGGTCATTACTCAAGGAGGGGAAAAGCGCAGCGTTGCCCACCGAGTACTCAGCGTGGGGGCCTGACAGCCTTTGCCCACCCTACCTTTCTAACTGTCCGGCGCGACCGTTCGCAGCGCCTATCCTTTGGTGAGAATCATTAACTCCTGCACAAATGCCTCCAACTCCAGAACATACGCCTTGAGCTTTGCCCCACGGGTGGCCTTAAGTTCATCCAAAAACCGCATGTTCGCCCCAGCATCGAAGCTGCCTTCTCCAAAGCGAAGGTAGCCTGAGATGGCTGCCTGAATGAGCGGAACATAATGAGTCACCTTCGGATCTGGCGCATGGAACCATGAGGATGGAACGCGTTTATTCTGGAATCGTTGCCAGCGATCGAAGTAGGACTCTAGCTCCCTCGCCCTCAGTGAAGCGAGTTCAGATGGCCGGTAGCCGTGATTTCGCTTCATGAAACACTGCATACATAAGCCGCCGCACTGCGCAAACGTAGTTTGTAGTGCGACGGCGCCGCAGAAACCGCACACGGCCTTTTCAGATGGGGTGAGGTTATTCATTCCGAGATGGACAGTTGTGTCCGTTATTGTGGCAACTCGCGCAGTATAGGGACCGTCATTATCCAGGCGCAAGCTGCCCGATTGCATAGGTTATGTGCCCAGGCTCAGTTGTGCCCGTTCCAGCCATTAGCTATCGTTACTTCATTTCCCGAAATCAGACATTCAACGAATAGCTAGATCAGCGAGCGAAGGCGGCTCGAAGCGCCGACGTAGCGAGTTCGTCTCGAAGCGTTTGTTAGGCCTTGTTGTTTTCGGAATACAATTTTCGAACTGCATCAAACGCCCCCTGGTGCTGTTGATAGGAAAGAGCTGTCGTTGTTTCCAGTAACTTGTGGAGCCTTTCGGTGCTGTCTATCAAAGTTGCTATTAACGTGTCTAGATATCGGACAAGATCTTCAGAGTCTTCTTCTTTAAATAAAATGACGTTGTACTCTCCATCCTGTTTTTCAATATGCCGATCTTCAAGTGCCGACAGATTGTTGTGGCCGTGGAGACACAATAACCAGTACATTGATTGGAATTCGTACCCTAGCTTTCCTTTCTCGAAGCGCTCTCGACTTTCTAACGGGCCACGATTCTCTTTCTTGTATTTTTCCATCTCCGCTTCGAGATGCAATTTTTCGGTGTCGATATCAAGAGACTGAGCGAGACCAACGAGATACGGGTTCTGTTGGTTTTTACCGGCCTTTTTTACAAGGCGCAGCTTTTCCTTCAAAAATGCGGCATACATATTCTTATAGTATTCCGAGTCTTCGACATTTGCTCGGAGGTCGGCATAAGCCTCGAGAAGGGATCTCAACAGAATTGGCAATGCCGTTACCTGTTCCTCTTTTAGAAGAACAATACAACCATGTGCAATCTCTAGGATCGTTCCATAAATGCAGACCGCGTAGAGTTGATGAGGGTTGGTTTTATCGAATCGGAGCAACTCTGCGTCAAGCAGGGCGTCTGACATTACATGCTGCACCAGAGGTAAAAGACTATCCTGAACGACTTCGCGCAGTTCCATGTTCCCTTCCTAGCGGCCTAACGTAGAGTTGAGGGGCGCCGCGCTTTTGCGGCGTCCCACTCGAACGCCGGCTTGGGCATCAGTTGACTAATCTCTAGTTCGTGCATGGTGGTTCGTCATCGCCGACGACAGGAACTACCACGAAATTAACGATTACTTTGTAGCGTTTCCCGTAAGCTTTCACTTCGTAGACTACACGGTCTTTGCCGAGATACCCTAACTCCGGCATGAAAGTATAGTCAAAAGAGCGCGAGCCAAGAGGAAGAAGCACGGTCTTTCCGTCAAGGGTATGGTTTTCCAATTGTTCGTCCGGTCGATCCAAGCTCAGAGTTTTCCCGTGTTTGGGTGCTTCTAACTCTACAATACTCAAACCCATCTTCTTAATCGCTTCTGGCGAGAAAACATTCCCTTTAGTCTTCCACATTTTCCACATCGCGGTTGGAATCGCTGAGAAATCGTTGTCTGCGTACTGTTGTTGTGGGCGCTGCTCTCCCCATTCTGGTGGCGTAACTAGATAGCTATTAGCGTAACGGCAATAAGTAAAAATCCTTGCGTATTTACCATCGTTCGCCTGCGGCATTTCCGTGGCTGCGACTGCATGAGCAGTCAAGAGTATGTAGAGGAAAATGTAATTAAGTGTTCTCATCAATAGTGTCCTGATGCCCAACAGTTATTAGACGGACCCACCGGTCCGTATTATTAAAGATAGGGCGGCGCACATATCATCAATAACCAATTGATTCATTAAAAGCCCCCCGATTCTATCTGTCCGCATAGGCATTAATAATACGGACAGGAGCGTTTGTCTGCCGTAAAGCTGCCATTCACGAACGGCTGCGATTGGGACATCTTGCGCAGTATAGGAACGGTCATTATCCATGCGCAAGCTGCCTGAATACAGACACGGATACTCAACATTGAACTGTGTGGCGCAATCGAAGCTCAGCGAAATTTGCGTCTGAGCGAGCGATTTGTTAGTCGTTGCAACGATTCTGAAAGAATGTAATTTCATAATTTATGAGATCAGGCTCTGGGTCTTCAGGGAAACTGACGGTTATTTCGCTGCTTGGAAATTCCAGTCTTAGCTTCGCCTCCCACGTCGCCCTTAGAAATTGACCCAAGCACAGTACTTGTTCGAGTGTGGGAGTAGCTGCCTGGTCGCCGAAGATGTCAAGGATATGAACATGATTTATAACCGCCTCGACCGCCCGGCGATTGCCATTAGTGCTTTGCATCCAGGTATTGAAGTTATCAATATCAAATGCCTCATCTCGTAGGATGCATCCATCATGTTCCACAAACTTGGGCCAGAAGAGGTTGGCATATGCTATAGCTTGCCCTGGCGTCCCCGCGTAGTAGATCCACCCTGCCGGTGTGAGATCGGGTACCCAATCAAACTCTGATGCCTCCGGGATGAGGCTAACAAGCTTTTGGCGATTCCAATTTCCCACTCTACAGTCCTCGCAACGTCAAACAGTTATTAGATGGACCCCTCGGTCCGCATTATTAGATGCGGGAATTCGCGTCCTAATCAATCTGGCGCGAAGCGAATGCTCGCAAGAGTAAGCTCCTAGGACAACTCGCGCAGTATAGGAACGGTCATTATTTATTCGCAAGCTGACTGAATTCATGGGTTCCGTGCCTTGGCTCAGCTGTGCCCGTTTCTGTCATTACAAATCGTAAATTCATTTCCCGAAACCGGACATGGAGCGTAAAAGTTCAGGGGTGCTGCTCGCTGCATTATCGCGCAGCGTCCCCAGGAACGTTGGGTTGGGCATCACTGGTTCTCCTTTACCCATGACCGTTGTTGGTACGGCTCGTCCTCACCCTCCGAGTAGGTAAACTCGAAGTCGCTCTGCCAAGAGCCAGCATCGGCAAGGTAGTCGACGCGGAAGAGTTCTCGCAAGGGGCTGCGTGTTGGATTTGAGAAGTCGTAGATAACAAGCTCGTTCGACCCTCCCCAGTAGCACCCCTCAACGGCTAGGAGTGAACCCGAGGGGGATGGGTGCACCGAGACCCAACAGAACCCGCCCCCTTCGTAAGCTTCTGGCGGAAACGTCAGGACGGTTTGCTTGCCGGCAAGGTCGATGATGTTGTAGCCCTGATAGTCTTCGCCGCACAAAAGGTACTCACCGTCTGATCGAAGTACCCAGCAAAACCAGAAGTTTCCAAGGTTACGTTTGACGTCGGCGATCAACTCGCCAGAGTCATTTTGGCGAACCGTTCCACGGCTGTAGTTCCATGATTGCGGACCCTCTGTGTACTCGACGATCTCCAGAGTGTACTTTCCAGAAGGAGACGTATGTACTGAAGCGGAATCGCTGGTTGGCCTCATGCGCGTGAAACGCTCTTCGACGTGTCTTCGGTACTCGGTGTATCGAGAATCGCTCACTGTGATGCCCAACGTTCAACGTAACCGGCCGGCGGACGCCGAAGGCCGGAGCGAACCTGCAAGCGCTGCTTGCAGGTGGTCCGGTTGACGGAGGGGTTGGGCGTCTTAGCGTTCAAAGAGCCACTCCATGAACTCGCCCGCGACTTCTGGTGTTAGATCCAACGCTGCCTCGGCTACGGCTGGCTGACCCTTTGCCGCAGCAATTGCTGAAAGAGCGCAGCAGAGAAAGTCCTCGTCCCACTGGCGTGAGGATGCGGCAGCTACGAGCGCGGGCAGGCGCGACAGGGACTCGAAATAGGCGGGAGCAATATCATCTGGAATGGAAGCGCCCTTCTTGACGCGGCAAATCTCAACCCAGGCCGGAAACTGAAAATAGGTGAAGTCCGCACGCAATGGTGCTGAGGCCAGCGCCTCAATCACATGCGGCACCGCTGCGAATGAAGCGGAGTAAACATCGCCTTGGTGAGCCAGGGCGCTCCAGATAGAAAACCACGGTTCGTTGTTGTTCTCGGAAGACGGAATGTTGGCAAGCTGCTTCAACAACGCAGGAATGTCCCCGGCTTCGCCGTACGCGTGCTGCAACTCAGACCAGCGGGGATCATCAAGGCTTAGCAAGGTGCGGGTCCTTCAAGACGCCCAACGGTAAGCCAACCGGCGCGAGCGGTAGCGAGCGTCCGAGTTGGGCGCAGTGTTAGCCAAATAGCTGCTTGAACCATTTGCGTTTGCAAAGAGTTTTGTAACCTGAGAAAACAACATCATTGAAGCTAGCTCCATCAATTACATCTCCATTGTTTAATGCTTTATTTACTGCATCTAACTCTGCGCTTCTTAATGCTACGGCTGAGAACAACTCACGTGGGACTAGGCCGGTATGATAACTTTCAGTAGCAATCTTGATGGCTTCGATGAATATTGGCTCTTCAGAAAATGAGCAACTATGACCAGTTTCTTGAATTCTGTAACGCGTTGTGAAGTTGATTTTGCCTATGTGAGCAATGACAACGCGACCGAAGGCAATGGGAAGAAAAGCTACCAATCGCTCAGATTCCTCCCTGGACAGCCCGTTACTATGAAGTGTGTTAACTAAATCGCCGTCATTGACATCGGACCTTCCGACGAAATACTGCGTTATTTGAATTATCTGCCCCCGGCTACCTGTCGCAGATCATGCTGCTTAACCTCAGAGCTCCTACGGCACAACGAGCGAAGCGCAGTTGTTGCGCTCACACGAGCCGATCACTTGGATTGACGTATGGGGTGTTTGACTAACTTGAATTTTCCGGGAGTGTCGTACAAATATATGACCAGTTCGTATTTCCCGGATTGTTCATCATCATTGGCGTTATCCGCATTGGCAACTATGGCCCATCTGCCATTTCTCTTTAAGCATCTTATGTCCGTCAGATCTGTTGCTGCCTCGTAGTGATCGTACTCTGGAAATGCCAGAGTATTGAGAACCCGAGGGACCTCTCTCCTTTCTTGGCCTTTCTCCGGATACCAGTTTGGGTCAGCCAGCCACTGAACATAGATTTCCGTGTGACCCCATAACCAACCATATATCACCCTGAAACTGCCATTTTCATTCTGATAATGCCAGTTGCCACACAGCGAAACCGATTGAATGGACGGGTCAAGATTTGCTGTATTTTCCTGCAGTGTGAGCGAGGAGGCGTGAATGTTCACGGAAATGAGGGTCAAGGCGAGCAATGCGAGCATTCGAACGGTCATTTTTCAAATCCTGCTGGATGAATCTTACTTCCTTCGTTGATTATTTCCTTACGCGAGTTGTGATCAACGGTGCCTCTTTGGTTAGCACAGACACACACTCATTACGGCCGATAACCAGGTATTCACGCACCCAATCGTGGCGGCCAGATAAAAAGTTCGGGCGTGTGAGTTCTAGAGCTTTCCATCCACCGTAGGTCACCTCGAAGAACCAGCCATCCGCCAGGGAACACTGCGACCAAAACTCTGTTAGATCCAATTCATCAAGGACACGAAAACCATACGTTTGCTCAAAAAAGACTTCCGCATCCCAGTGCTCAGACGACATCGAGATCGCGAGCCCATCGGTGCCAAAATTTACTGCCTCCACTTGCGTCATCTTGTCCGGGAGGAATGGAGTCTCGATGGCATTGAGCTCTGGAGCATCTGACGGGCTGGGTATCAAGATTTACCTTTCAATTTTTTGAGGAGAGCCCCGACGTTACCGAACACAGGAAGACACAGATGCACTTATCGGGGGCCTTTACTGGTCGGTTAGAGGATTTTTCATCGGACCTTGAGAGTGCTCGCGATGGCGTCAAGAAATTCGTTAATGTCGGCGCTTTGGTCTGGCGGCAAGTATGTGACTGAGAGAGCAGCGTTCTTGGTTACAAACAGGCTGAATCCTGCCTTCTTGCACCATAGCCGCCTTTCCACCACGTTACCGTCTCTAGCGATGGTGGTAATCGTAGAACCGGTACACCCGAGATACTTGTAGTTTTCCTGGTAGGATTCCTTTTGAGTCACACGATTATACGGAAATGGATCATCGGCCTCTTTTTCGCAATCGATATCCTTGGTCGAGGTGCACGCTTCCGCCATCACTAGTGGCGGCTGATACATCTCTTTAGCACCGCTGGCGTAAAGTCTGCTTTCCCCATTCCCACCATCCACGTACCAAGCATCCGGAATTTCAAATGAAAAGCGGAACACTTTCACCTCTTTGGCGTGTGCCGAAAGTGACACCATTAAGGGGATAGCCATTCCCACGATCCTGATTTTCAGAAACATGCCCATCACGTAATGAGCTCTCCTAAAGTGTTCAAACAGCCCAAGGTTTATGCCCTGACTGCTGCGGCCTGCTCAGCGCGGACATTGCCTACTTCAGCATGTCGTTTGCCGCCAGCAGATACATCTTGTACAGGTTCGAGAAGAATCCGCTTTCCTGTCTTGCGTAGCGCTTCTGGATGCTGTCGATCGGATAGATCTGCTGGCCTGATTTGCGGAACTCGATGGCCAGGCCTTCGCCGTAATTGTCCTTCACGTGGTACCAGGAACCCGGGCTCGCCTTCAGTGCGAGCGACCCGAGGCGTACGCCAAACGCCAGTATGACAGTGTTGGGGCCAGGTTTGTCCTTGTTCTTGTCTTGCAGCCACAGCTCATAGGCCTGATCCAGCACCTCTGCGCTCACGTCTGCTTTCTTGATGCGAGGAAGATACAGCTGGACGATCTGGAAACAGGTCTCTTCCATCTCGGCGAGATCTTTTGACTCGTCACGAGTCAGCTTTCTTTTCTGCTGGGAAAATCCTTCAACGGCCTTGCCTTTCTGGATCGCCAGCCCTGCTGGTGCCGCTGTGCCGTCGGCTGCCTGTGCCATTCCGCATGCCGCGCCAAACAGGATGAATGCTGCTGCGTATGCCCTAATGCCCATGTGAAACCTTTCCTATGGTTCTGTGCTGCTGAATTGTGGATGCGATCGGAATTATTTTCCCACAAGACGGGAATTCCGGAGCAGGCAATTCCGAAATACCCGCTACGCATGTCTCACAATGCAAGCGTCAGGCACTTGCACGAGCCTCCCGATTTCATGAACTCCGATACGTCCACTTCGATCACGTTGTAGCCCCAGCGCGCCAAGGCCGCCTTGAGAAGCGCACTGGCGCGGTACAGGATCACGTCGCGCCCGATGTTCAGCGCATTGCAGGCGAAGTCGGCAGCGTCCTCGTCGCTCACCCACAGCACCTTGTCGCCGAAGGCCTGCTCGATCTTGAGGAGACTGTCGGCGGAGAACGCCTTGCGGTAGGCGATGACTTCTCCGCCCTGCAGCGGGCAGAAGGCGGTGTCGAGGTGGTACCAGCGCGGGTCGATGAGGGTCACGGCATGCACTGGCAGGGCGAGGGCATGGGCCACTGCATCGGCCGCGCCGTGCGCGCTGCGGATGCCGGAACCCAGCCACAGGCGACCTGCCGCATCGAACAGTGCATCGCCCGCGCCCTCCAGCACGATGCCGCTGCTCAGGGGCACGTCACGATAGCCATGCTGCAGGAAGAAATTGCGGAAGTACGGCGTTTCGCCCTGCCGCTCACGGTGGAGGAAGGTGGCGACGATCACCTCATGCCGGCGCGTGACCAGCCCGGCATTGGCCGTGAACACCATGTCCGGCAGTCCGGGGTGCGGCGTGATCAGCTGGATGTGGGCGCGGGCGGCGATCAGGTCGTGCAGCTGCTGCCATTGTGCGCTGGCGTGCCGCTTGTCCACCTTGCCCAGGTTGCCGGCCATCCAGGGATTGATGACGTAGCTCACCTCGAAGTGGTCCGGCCGGCACATCAGGATCGTTTTCATATCGTAGGAGCGCAATTCATTGCGCGATAAAAAACCGGAAAAATACCTGCAATCACATTGTCCATCGCCCGACACCCAAGGGGACCAGGAACCTCTGCGAGGTTAATCGGGCTCCCGCGCCAATGCGGTTTGCGGCCAGTGACGCTAGGGCTGCACCACGAAGCGCATGGAGAGATCCACCGCCTGCACGTCCTTGGTCAGGCTGCCGATGGAGATGCGATCCACGCCGGTTTCGGCGATGGCGCGCACGGTGTGCAGGTTCACCCCGCCCGAGGCTTCCAGTGCGGCGCGGCCTGCGGTGAGCTCGACTGCGGCGTGCATGCCGTCGAGGTCGAAGTTGTCGAGCAGGACCAGCTTCGCGCCGCCTTCCAGCGCTTCGCGCAGCTGCTCCAGCGTCTCCACCTCGATCTGGATGCTGACGCCGGGTGGAGCGATACGCATCGCTTCGTGCAACGCGGGACGGATGCCGCCTGCCGCCATGATGTGGTTTTCCTTGATCAGGATGCCGTCAAACAGGCCGATGCGCTGGTTCTGCCCGCCACCGGTTTTTACCGCATACTTTTGCGCCATGCGCAGGCCGGGCATCGTCTTGCGAGTGTCCAGGATCTGCGCGCGCGTGCCGGCCACCAGCTCCACATAGCGGCGCGTGGCGGTGGCCACGGCGGAAAGCGTCTGCAGGAAGTTCAGCGCCGGGCGCTCGGCGCTGAGCAAGGCGCGGGCATGGCCGCGCACCTCGCACAGCGTCTGTGTGGCCTGCACAGCATCGCCGTCCTGCGCAAACCAGCTGATGCTGCAGTTCGGGTCCAGCGCCTTGAAGCACGCCTCAAACCAGGCTGTGCCGCACAGCACCGCATCCTGGCGCGTGATGATGGTGGCGTAGCCCTGCTGGTCGACGGGGATCAGCTGGGCGGTCAAGTCGCCGTCGCGCAGGTCTTCCTGCAGCGCAGTGGCCACGTTGGCGTTGATGTGTGGAATCAATGTAGAGTCGATGGTCATGCTTGATTACTCGTCCAGCCAGCGCACCAGGTAGAACAGGCGAAACCCTTCGGACGAGCGCGACGGCCCGAACACCACCGCAGGCACGATGTGGTTGACGGGGTCGGCGCCGGCGCGCGCTTCCTCTTCGCTGCCCACTACCGTCACCACGCCCTCGGGGAAGCGCTTGCGCGTCAGGCTGGGGGTGTTGATCAGCGCGTAGCATTCGTGGGTGATGCCGGCGACGGGGTCGATCAGGTGGGGTTTCATGGTGGTCTTGTTCGGGAATATTCAGGCGGCCAGTTTAGCAGGTTGGATTGGGGGCATGGATGATTCAGGCCGCCACGGCAACCAACCGGTCTTCAGTTTGCAACTTCCAGCGCAGCAGCATCACGGCAATTGTGGCTTGTCCGGCCATGACGGCCACATTTATCCAGGATGAATCAGGTGCGACAGGCAAGATCAGGTAGGCGATAGATGCCAGTCCGCCCATGTGTAACAGATAGGGGATCAACACGTCGAGCAACAACAGGGTCACCAGGGCGGCAGCCATGCTGCGTTTTTGGCCGGCGGACAGTGTGAAAAACTGGAAGATGCAGATGTCGCGTAGCAGCATGAGTGCCACTGCCAGAGGCGCAATGCTGAATTGCTGCCCGTAAGCAATCTGTTGAGAAGACAGGCTGTAGGGCGTATCCAGCATGGCAAACAAGAAAGCAAGAATGAGCGTGCTTGGCCACGTTGGCAGGTTCACCAGACTGCTGCGCAAGTTTTTGGTATGGGCCAGTAGCTTCAGGCGGCGCCAAGCGGTTATGTTGCCCAGGTCGCTACTTAAGCCAGCGTAGCTCATGATCACTGCCGCCCATAGCGTCGTGGAGAACAGTGCATGCCATGGTTCGCGAAATTCGTTGTTGAGCAGGCCACCAAGGTAGGCGCCAATGACCAGCGTAAACAGCGGCCATACCCAGGGAATCGAGCGTACCTGCAGCGCTGTACGCATGGTGCGCCAGGCAGCAACAACCGCAAAACCGGCGAACAGCACGCTACTCGCAAACCAGAAATGGGTTTTCTGGATAGGGATGTTCCACCACCAGAAGATTTGGTACTGCTCAAGGCTACGGGTGAATTGCATTGCCATGAACGTGATGAAAAAAATGAATATTCCGGTGGTGTTTTGTCGGGCTAGCCGAGCATCCAGGCGAGAATTATTCAGCGTGACGGCAAAGGTCAGGGCATGCAGCATGAGGGCGGTGATTTCAAGCGTGATCAAGGACAGCGGGCTATTGCCATAGTAGCCGGCCACCAGCAGGCAGAAGATGCCGCCATACCAGGCGTATGCAGTGCTTCCCAGCAGTTTTCCCCAGGTCATGTCCCAAGGCTGCATGGCACTCATGCGCTGCAAGTCCCAGGTGTTATCCTGGAATTCACTGGCCACCGAGGCTCCAGCTTTGATCGTTCCCCATAACCAGACGATGGTGATGAACAGGACCGTGGCTGTAGTGGACAAAGTATCTTGCATGATGGCAGTGTTGGACATGGCCATGGCCAGGAAGATGAGAAACAGAATGGCAGGCATGGCCACCAATTTCTGGATGGAGAACTCCAGCCACAGGTTGCGGGTGAATTCCGGATTGATCATGCGAGTTCTCTCGGATTTTTTGAAATTGACTGCAGATAGCTTTGCTGCAGGTTCTCTTTTTGCTCGCTGAAGGCTGCCACAGAAAATCCATCAGCCAGCAGGCTCTGCAGCAGGGCGTTTTGATCCTGCAAATTGCCATTGAGGATGATGGATGCATGGCTCTCGGCAATTTCCAGGATGGTGATACGCGGGCGGGATGTCAGCCAACTGGTGAGTCGTATATCCGGCGTAGCCAGCTGGAGCCGGATATGGCGTGTTTCACTATCGCTGTCAGAGCGCTGTAGTGGGCGGTTTTCAAGCACGCGCCCCTCACGCAGCGACAACATGTGGGTCGAATATTCATCCAGTTCAGCCAGGATATGCGAGGACACCAGCAGCGTCATGCCTTCCCGCTGGAGTTGCCGGAACAGGGTGGCCAGGCTGGAGCGTGCCTCCGGGTCCAGGCCAGATGCCGGTTCATCCAGCAATACTACCTTGGGGCGGTGAATGATGGCTTGGCCAATGGCAACGCGCTGGCGCTGTCCACGTGACAGGCTGCCACTGGCCCTGTCTAGAAGGTCGATCAGGTCCAGTTGGATGGCGGTATCGGAAACAGCGTTGGAGATGGTGGATTCGGCAAGGCCCTGTGATGCTGCGGCATAGCTCAAGCATTGAGCGACGGTCAGGTTGCGATACAGCCCATAGAAATCGGACAGGTAGCCCATCACTTTATGCACTTCGCGCGGCTTGGCGATAACGTCCAGGCCATCCACATAAATTGAACCCGATATGGGCGTTTCCAGCCCGGCAATGCAGCGTAGCAGGGTGGTTTTTCCTGCGCCGTTGGGGCCGACCAGTGCGGTGACGCTGCCGGCACTGACAGTCAGGCTGACGTTGTCGAGCGCGCGGTGGCCGGGGTAATCAAAGGTAAGGCCTGAAATCTGGATCATGCAATTTCCTCGCAAGCAGGGTGGGGCAGGCGGTTTCCATGAATCGCCGCGAGTCTATCATTACCGTGTTGCGGAAGATCAATTTTGTCTTGAGCAAAATGACCCCTTGAAATTTGTCGGTATTCCCCCATCTAGCGTTCAGATCAATCATTTTCGAGGAGCCGTCATGCGTTTCGACAAGTTCACCACCAAGTTGCAGCAGGCCGTTGCCGATGCCCAGAGTCTGGCCGTGGGCCAGGACAACCAGTTCATCGAGCCGCAGCACCTGCTGCTGGCTCTGCTCAACGATGCCGACAGCGGCGCCGGCTCGCTGCTGGCGCGTTCCGGCGGCAACGTCAACGCACTGAAGACGGCACTGAACGACGCCGTGTCGCGCCTGCCCAAGGTGGAAGGCCACGGCGGCGAGGTGCAGGTGGGGCGTGACCTGTCCAGCCTGTTCAACCTGACCGACAAGGAGGCGCAGAAGCGCGGCGACCAGTTCATCGCCAGCGAGATGTTCCTGCTCGCCCTGACCGGCGACAAGGGCGAGTGCGGCCGCCTGCTCAAGCAGCATGGCGTGGCGCGTGCGCCGTTGGAACAGGCCATCAACGCGGTGCGCGGCGGCGAGTCCGTCGGCTCGCAAGAAGCCGAAGGCCAGCGCGAGGCGCTGAAGAAATACACTGTGGACCTCACCGAGCGCGCCCGCCAGGGCAAGCTGGACCCGGTGATCGGCCGCGACGACGAAATCCGCCGCGCCATCCAGGTGCTGCAGCGCCGCACCAAGAACAACCCGGTGCTGATCGGCGAGCCGGGCGTGGGCAAGACCGCCATCGTGGAAGGCCTGGCCCAGCGCATCGTCAACGATGAAGTGCCGGAAACCCTCAAGGGCAAGCGCGTGCTGTCGCTCGACATGGCCCTGCTGATCGCCGGCGCCAAGTATCGCGGCGAATTCGAGGAGCGCCTGAAGGCCGTGCTGAAGGAACTGGCGCAGGACGAGGGCAAGAACATCGTGTTCATCGACGAGATCCACACCATGGTGGGTGCGGGCAAGACCGAAGGCTCGATGGATGCCGGCAACATGCTCAAGCCTGCGCTGGCCCGCGGCGAGCTGCACTGCATCGGCGCCACCACCCTGGATGAATACCGCAAGTACATCGAGAAGGATGCCGCGCTGGAGCGCCGCTTCCAGAAGGTGCTGGTGGACGAGCCCTCGGTGGAATCCACCATCGCCATCCTGCGCGGCCTGCAGGAGAAATACGA
>DATDDN010000119.1:0-2194 GCA_036523795.1 Gallionellaceae bacterium
CTGCTGTGCCTGCTGTGCCTGCTGTGCCTGCTGTGCCTGCTGTGCCTGCTGTGCCTGCTGTGCCTGCTGTGCCTGCTGTGCCTGCTGTGCCTGCTGTGCCTGCTGTGCTTGCTGTGCTTGCTGTGCTTGCTGTGCTTGCTGTGCTGTCGTTTGTTGTGGCTGGGGTCGGCATGGAGGCAGCCTGGTCAGCGGGCTGCGCCGGCTCGCCTTCCTGGCGGTTCCACCAGCCACCGCCCAGCGCCTGGTACAGCGCGACGGTATCGCCCAGGCGGGTGGCCTGCGCCTGGATCAGATTCACTTCCGCCTGGCGGTAATTCTGGTCGGCCAGCAACATCATCTGGTAGCTGACGTAACCCAGCGCATGTTGCTTGTGCGTGGTCTCCGCGGTTTCCTTCATCGCCTGCTCGGTGCGCAGCGCGGCCTTGAGGTAGTCCGCGTCGTAGCGGATGGCATGCAGGGTATCCGCCACATTCTGGAACGCGGTGATCACCACCTGGCGGTAGTTGGCCGCGGCCTGCACCATGCCTTCGCGCGCCGCCTGTTGGCGCGCCTTGAGGGTGCCGCCGGCAAACAGCGGCATCGACACGTTGCCGATCAGCGAGAAGAAATCGCCGCCTTCCCTGAACATCCAGTCAGGCGTGGAAGCCATGCCGCCCACCGCGGCGGTGATGGAAAACTGCGGGAAGCGCGCCGCTTCCGCCACCCCGACCTGCGCGGTGGCGGCGTGCCATTGCTCCTGCGCGGCGCGGATGTCCGGGCGCTGTTCCACCAGCTGCGAGGGCAGGCTGAGCGGCAGCTCCTGCGGCAACTGCAGCGACTCCAGCTCGAAGGTTTCCGGCACGTCGTCGCTCGGCAGGTTGCCCACCAGCGCGCGGATCAGGTCGCGCGTCTGCTCCAGCTGCTTGTACAGCGGGATCAGCGACTGCTCAGCCTGGGCCGCAGCGGCCTCCTGCGCAGCCACGTCGATGCCCGCCACGTAGCCCAGCTCCAGCTGCTTGTGCACGATCTCCAGGTTCTCGTTGTTGAGCTTGACGATGTCTTCGATCGCCTTGATCTGCGCGCGCAGGGCGGCCTCCTGCACGGCAGCCGCCACCACGTTGGCCGCCAGCGTGATGTAGGTCGCCTCCAGCTGGAAATGCTGCGCGTCGAGCTGCGCCTGCAGCGATTCCACCTGGCGGCGGTTGCCGCCGAACACGTCAGGCACGTAGCCCACGCTCAGCTGCGCCACATGGAAGTTGTAATACACCGGCGCACTGGGCGCCGTTTGCGCGATCACATCGCCGTTGCCCTGTATGCCGGGCGAACTGGCGCCGGCCATGTTGCCGGCGATCTTGTTGCGCGAGGGTGAATAGCTTGCCGTCACGCTGGGGTAGAAATACCCCTGCTGCGCAATCACATTCTGCTGCGCCTGGCGCAGGGAGGCCTGGGCCGACTCGATGGTGGGGTTATTGCGGATGGCGCGCTCGACCAGGGCGTTCAACTTCGGCGAATTGAACAGCTTCCACCAGTCGGCCGGCAGCACGCCGGCTGCAGAAAACTTCTGCGCGCCACCTGCGGTGACATCGGCTACCGCCGTCTCGGCCGGCAGCGGTTGTGGCGTATACGCGCTGGCGTGGGGCGCGTCGGGCTTGACGAAGTCCGGCCCGACTGCGCAGCCATCCAGCATGGCGGCAAGCGCCAGCAAGGTCATGGCGTGGGAAAGTTTCGGAGCAAAATGCGGCATGAAATTGGGTGTGATGTTGAAATCGCAGGTGATAACAACCGGCCTGCGGGCGCGTATTAACGCTAGCAGGGTGTTGAAAAACGTAGCGAGGATGGTCATATGCAAGGCGCACGGCGCGGAGCGACCGAGACATATCAAGTAGATAGGCGAGGGAGCGAGCACCGCGCAACGCCGCAGATGGCCACCGCAGTAGTTTTTCAACACCCTGCTAGAAGTTGAGCACTAGACCGACCGTGACCAGCGAGATGGTGACTTCGGATACCGGCGGGATGCCATAATCGCTGTAGATATCATACGTGCCGAAATTTTCATATTGAGCGCGTAGTGCGAAGTCCCGGTTGAGCTCAAACTGAATTCCGGCGCCATACATCAGATGATTGATGCTCTTGTCCGTGATCGGGGCCCCATTCAAGGAGATTCCAGAGAATTCCCCATTTGCGGCCGACAGATTCCATTCTTCGTTCAGCGTGC
>DATDDN010000120.1:0-35800 GCA_036523795.1 Gallionellaceae bacterium
AGTCACGGATTCGGTACGCACAACCTGGCTGACCAAGAACAGCCTCAAGTACCAGATCAATCCGGATTGGCGCTTCATCGCCAAACTGAATTATTCGCAGAGCACGAGCTCGCTGGGTGAGTTCTATAACGGCAGTTACACAGAGGCCGTTGCCGGCTATGGTTATCGCCCGGTTGAGAATGACCGTTTGAACGTATTGATGAAGTACACCTATTTCTACAACATGCCCTCAGCCGGCCAGACGACGATTGCGAACACGGCCGCTGCATACATCCAGAAGGACCACATCTTCTCGATCGACGCGCTTTATGATCTGACCCAGACCTGGACGGTAGGCGGGAAGTATGCGCACAGGATCGGGCAGGTCAGCCAGGATCTCGTCAATCCACAGTTCTTTGACAGCCGCGCCGATCTCTACATAGCCCGACTGGACTGGCACGTTGTCCACAAGTGGGACATGATGCTGGAGGGCCGAGTGCTGTCGCTGCCGGATGCACAGGATCGTCGTAGCGGCGTCCTGGTCGGCTTGTATCGTGAGGTGGATAGCTACTTCAAGGTGGGGGCTGGATATAACTTCACCGATTTCTCTGATGACCTGACCAACCTGAGTTATACGTACCAGGGTGTATTCGTCAACGTGATTGGCAAGATGTAATCCTCAGGGTTTTTTACGGCAACCCGTCAAATGGCTTTCCCATTGATGTTTTCTCCTGGCGTGCTTGCTCAAGAGAATTAGGGAAGCGCTTAGAAAGCTTCAATCGTCGTTCCCGCGCAGGCGGGAACCCAGTCCAATCAAACAGCTGGATACCCGCCTTCGCGGGTATGACCACCTATTCAGCGCTCCCCATAGCGGAAGAACATCGCTCACATTATTCCCCCTTGTCTTCCCAGCAGCGCGGCCCCCATGGCCGCTTCGGCATGCCGTGCCTGGTTGACCGGCACGCCCAGCAGGCGGGCGCGCATGCCTTGCCAGGCGGGGTTGGCGGCGCCTCCGCCGCAGGTGGCGACGCGCTTGAGCGGGGTCGCACCTAGTTCGGCCAGCTTGGCATAGCCGGCCGCCTCGATGCGGCTCAGGCCTTGCAGCAGGCCGTGCAGAAAGGCGGCATCGTCTGCTGGCCGCGGCGTCACGCGCGGGACCAGTCCTGGATCGTTGAGCGGGAAGCGCTCGCCCGGCCGCGGCAGGGGGTAGTAGTCGAGCGGACTGTCCTGTGTGGCATCGATCTGCGCGCTGAGTTCAAGCAGCTGCGCATCGGAAAAAAATTGCCGCAGCACGCCGCCGCCAGCATTGGAGGCTCCGCCGGCCAGCCACAGCGATCCGTAGCGATGGCTGTACACGCCGAATTCCGCGGCTTCAACGCGTGTTGTAGAGAGCAGTTTCAACACCAGGGTGGTGCCCAGCGAGGTGACTGCGTCGCCCGGCTCGTGCACGTCTGCCGCGATGAACGCGGCGATGCTGTCGGTGGTACCGGCGTGGATGGTGCAGCTGGCGTCGATGCCGAAGTGTGCGGCCAGCGCGGGGCTGATTTCGGCAACCAGCTGGCCCGGTGCCAGCACATGCGGCAACAGCTGGCTGTGCGGCAGTTGCTGCACCCAGTCCGGCCAGAACAGCTGCTCGACGTCATAGCCGGTCTTCAGGGCGTTGTGATAATCGGAAGTGCCGCCGCTGCCGCTGAGCAAGGCACTGAGCCAGTCGGCCTGGTGCATGAAATAACGTGCGTTGCCAGTGTCGCAGTGCTCGGTCAGCCACAGGAATTTGGCCAAGCCGGAAGTAGCGCTGCACACGGTGTGGCCGGGCGGCGCCAGCTGCTGGAGTCGCCTGGCCTGCGGCTGGGCGCGGGCGTCGTGGTAGAGGAGGACGGGGGACACCGGCTGCAGTTCGGCATCGCACAGCAGCACGGTGGCCGAAGTGGAATCTACCGTGATGCGCTGCAAGCGGGCGGCTACCGGCGCGGGTATGCCGCGCAGCAGCGCGTGCAGGGTTTCGCGCCAGTCTTCGGGAGTCTGTGTGGCGGCATCGCGGTAGGCGATGCGCTCTTCATGTGCGATGTTGCCGCCCTCGTCCAGTACACAGGCGCGAGCGCCGGTGGTGCCGAAATCGAGGCCGAGGAACATGCGTGGCGTTTAGCCGCGGGTATTGGACTGCGGCTCGAATGAGGTCAGGTCGACGCGCGGTGCCGGCTGCCAGCCGGGTTTGCGGTGCTCGGCCACCACGTTGGTGAAGATGCCGCCGCGCACGTAGAACTTGGCGGTGAGGCGCATGAAGCGCGGCTGGGTGACGGCGACCAGGTCATCCAGGATGCGGTTGGTCATGTCTTCGTGGAAGTGGCCCTCGTCGCGGAACGACCACATGTAGAGCTTCAGGCTCTTCAGTTCGACGCAGGTCTGATCGGGGATGTAGTCGAGGATCAGGGTGGCGAAATCGGGCTGGCCGGTCTTCGGGCACAGGCAGGTAAACTCCGGAATTTCCATGTGAATATGGTAATCGCGGGCTGGCGTGGGGTTGGGAAAGGTTTCCAGGTTCTTGCTGGGTTGAGTGCTCATTTTGAAATGTCGGGGGTGTCAGTTAGAATGCAGCGCATTATATCGCCAACCAGTTAGTTTTCAGCCCGGTTTAAATTGCGTCTCTCCCATATCAAACTTGCCGGTTTCAAGTCCTTCGTTGATCCCACGCATATCGCTCTGCCTGGCCAGCTGGTTGGCGTAGTCGGGCCGAATGGCTGCGGCAAATCCAACGTGATCGACGCGCTGCGCTGGGTATTGGGCGAATCGCGAGCCTCGGCGCTGCGCGGCGAGTCGATGCAGGACGTGATCTTCAACGGCTCCGGCAACCGCAAGCCGGTGGCGCGCGCCAGCGTCGAGCTGATCTTCGACAACAGCCTGGGCAAGGCGGCGGGACAGTGGTCCAGCTATGCCGAAATCGCCATCAAACGCGTACTCAAACGCGACGGTGATTCCACCTACTACATCAACAACCAGAGCGTACGCCGCAAGGACATCACCGACATCTTCCTCGGCACCGGCCTGGGTGCCCGCGCCTATGCCATCATCGAGCAGGGCATGATCTCGCGCATCATCGAGGCCAAGCCGGAAGAGCTGCGCGTGTTCCTGGAAGAAGCCGCCGGCGTGTCCAAATACCGCGACCGTCGCCGCGAAACCGAATTGCGCATCGCCGATACGCGCGAGAACCTGCTGCGCGTGGACGACATCCTGTTCGAGCTGGACAAGCAACTGGTCCACCTGGGCGACCAGGCCGAGGTGGCCAAGCGCTACCGCGAGCTGGAGGCGCGCCGCGACACCACCCAGCGCATGCTGTGGCTGCTCAACAAGCAGGAAGCCGAAACCCGCCGTGCGCGCTTTGCGCAGGCTGTCGAGAAAACCCGCAACGAGCTGGAAGCGGAAACGGCGCGTCTGCGCGAGGTGGAAAGCCTGCTGGAGAGCTCGCGTGCAGAGCATTACACCCTGGCCGACGCGCTGCACAGCAAGCAGGGTGAGCTGTATGCGGTGAATGCCGAGGTGGCGCGCCTCGAGCAGCAACTGGCGTTCATGGGCGAGCAGCACAATCGCCTCGCGCAGCAGATCAGCGCGGGCGAACGCCAGATCGAGCAGCAGCGCAGCCAGCTGCAGGGCACCGAGGGCCTGCTGGCGCACTGGCAGCAGGAGCAGCAGGAAGCTGCGGTGCGCATCGAACTGAGCGAAAGCAAGGCAGAAACCGAGGCTGAGCAGCTGCCCCAGGTGGAAGAAGCCGCACGTGCCGGGCAGGAGCGCTACAACGCCATGCAGCGCGAACATCTGGTGCTGCAGCAGCAACAGCAGCTGGCCGAATCGCAGCGCACCCACATCCAGCGCAATCAGCAGCAGCTCGATGCGCGCAAAGCGCGTCTGCAGATGGAACTGGACAACCTGCCGCAGGCCGAGACCGAAACCCTGCAGCAGGCACAGCAGCAGCTGGCCGAGATGCAGGCCGAATACAGCGAGCAGCAGATGCAGCTGGAGATGCTGCAGGAACA
Source organism: Gallionellaceae bacterium (assembly GCA_036523795.1). Lineage (GTDB taxonomy): Bacteria > Pseudomonadota > Gammaproteobacteria > Burkholderiales > Gallionellaceae > 39-52-133. The sequence goes on from DATDDN010000120.1 coordinate 4,008, forward strand.
GCTGCCGACCGCCGATGAGGAGCGCAGCAAGGCACGCCAAGCCGCGCAGGATGCCGAGCGCCAGCTGGCGCAGGTCGAAGCGCGCCTGATCGCGCTGGAACAGCTGCAGCAGCAGATTGACCAGGACAAGAATCTCAAGTCATGGCTGGCGCGTTACCAGCTGGATCACGCGCCACGCCTGTGGCAGTCCATCCGCATCGAACCCGGCTGGGAAGATGCGCTGGAAGCCGTGTTGCGCGAGCGCCTGAACGCGCTGGCCGTGAGCCGCCTGGAAGATGCGGCGCAGTGGAGCGAAGTGCCGCCGGCCAAGCTGGCCGTATTCGCCGCCAACGGCGCGCGTACTGCGGTTGCCCCACACGCGGGTTTGACCCCATTGGCGCAATACGTGCAGTGCCACGATGCGCAAGCCGCGCCGGTAGTGGAAGACTGGCTGTCCGGTGTGTATGCCGTGCCAAGCCTCAACGAGGCATTGAGCCAGCGCGGCAGCCTGCCCGGCGGCGCCTGGCTGGTGACGCCGCAAGGCCACCTGATCGGTGCACACAGCGTGCTGTTCCACGCGCCGGACAGCCAGGTGCATGGCGTGCTGGCACGCCAGCGCGAGATCGAGAAGCTGCAGGAGGAGGCGCAGCAGCTTACTGCCAGTGTGAGTCAGAGCAAGCAGCGCGTGGCTCAGACCGAGCAGGCATACAACGACATCGAAAGCCGCATCTCGCCGTTGCGCTCGGCCGGCAGCACCCTGCAGCAACAGCAGCACGGCATTCAAATGCAGATCCTGAAATTGACCCAGGCCAGTGAGCGCAGCCACGAGCGTCGTGCGCAGATTGCGCAGGAGCTGGAAGAGCTGGCCGAGCACGCCGCCGGTGAGCAGCGTCAGCTGGAAGAAATTGCGGAGCGCATGGAAATTCTGCGCGAGCAGATGGAAGAGCAGCAGGCCCAGGCCGAAGAGGTGCGCCTGCAGGTGAGCGAACAGGACGGCAAGCTGCGCGAGCAGCGCGAGCGCGCGCAAAGAGCGCAGCATGAGCTGCAGGAGGCGCGCTTCTTTGCCAAGACCTGCGCCGACAAGATTGCCGATCTCGAGCGCAACCTGCAGCAGACTAGCGCCACGCTGAGTCAGCTGGAAGAGGCGCTGGCGCATAGCCGCAGCGAACTGGCCGGCATGAACGATCACGAGGCTCAGGAACTGCTGCAGGCCGCGCTGGAGCAACGCCAGTTGCGCGAACAGGCCTTGTCCGAGGCGCGCAACGCGCTGGAACATGCAACGGTCACGCTGAATCGCCTGGAGCAGGAGCGCATGACCTGCGAGCAGCAGCTCAATCCGCTGCGCGACAAGGTCAGTGAAATGACGCTCAAGGAGCAGGAAGCCCGCCTCCAGTACGAACAGTGGGCCGAGCAGCTGCAGGGCGTGAATGAGGCCGAGCTGTTGCCGCTGCTGGAAGGCGCGCGCGCCAGTGGTCTGCAGAATGAGCTGAATCGCCTGGGCAACGATATCGCCGCGCTGGGCGCGGTGAACCTGGCCGCGCTGGAAGAGCTGCAGGCAGGGCAGGAGCGCAAGACCTACCTGGATGCGCAGGCCAAGGACCTGAATGAGGCGATGGCCACGCTGGAAGATGCGATCCGCCGCATCGACAAGGAGTCACGCGACCTGCTGATGGCGACTTACGATGAAGTGAACCGCCATCTGTCGGAACTGTTCCCCATCCTGTTCGGCGGTGGCGAGGCGCGCCTGGTGCTGACCGGTGAGGAGATTCTGGACAGCGGCGTGCAGGTGATGGCGCATCCGCCGGGCAAGAAGAACTCTTCCATTCATCTGCTTTCCGGCGGCGAAAAGGCGCTGACCGCCATTTCCCTGGTGTTCTCGCTGTTCCAGCTCAACCCGGCGCCGTTCTGCCTGCTGGACGAGGTGGATGCGCCGCTGGACGACACCAACACCGAGCGCCTGTGCAAGCTGATCAGGAAGATGTCGCAGCAGACCCAGTTCATCTTCATCAGCCACAACAAGATCACCATGGAGCTGGCCCAGCAGCTGGTCGGCGTCACCATGCAGGAGCGCGGCGTGTCCAAGGTAGTGTCGGTGGATATCGAGGAAGCGCTGCGCATGAGCGACAGCAAGGCGCTGGCCGCCTGAGGGCGGTCAGCCAGGAAATGCCAGGTTTAGTTGCAGTTTGAGCTGACTGCCTTGCGCGCCTCCTCGATGCGCTGCTGTCGCGTATCGTCATCCAGATAGCTTCGTTCGCCTTGTGCGTCATAAGTCACCAGGCGCGGCGCATTCTCCAGTGTGGACAGGCTGATGCGCGCATTGTCGCAGTTCTTGCGTTTGATCTCGGCATTTTCCTGTTCGCGCGCAGTCTTCTCGGCAGCCTGTGCTTTGGCCTGATCAGCCTTCTTCTGCTCGGCTTGCTGCTCGGCAAAGCTCTTGGGGGCCGCTACCCCGCTGGCAGGAGCGGCGGCTTCATTTGCATTCCTGCTGCGCAGGGTCTGGGCCTTGATGTCAGAGGAGGGGACCGTATCGGAATAGTGCACCACGCCTTTAGCATCAACCCATTTGTGCAGCGCGCCCTGGGCGCTGAAACTGACTAAGCACAGGCCGATGGCCAGATAAGTTTTCATTGAAACACTCCTTGCCTTAGATGTTGTGGAAAACGCAGAAATCGAAGGGTATCAGCTTATCACAGCCTGTCCGGCGGGAATCGGCGCAGTTGTGCTTTCCGGTTGCGCATAATTGCACGCGGTTTAACGGGGGCTTAACGCGGAGATATCCATGCAGCAGGCAGAACTGGAATCAATCCAGCAAATCTACCATCAACGCTGCATCAAGACCTTGCCTTGAAGGTGTTCACCTCCTGTGTGAGCTGTTCTTTGAATACCTGATTTGCGAATACCTGATTTGCATGATGGCAAATAAGCCTAAGGAACAAGCACATTTACCCATCCCGGCAGCTTGCGTATAATGCGTTTTTTGTCGAGGACGGTTTTCATGCGAATTTCCCAAAAAGCACTTACCTTTGACGATGTGCTGCTGCTTCCAGCGCACTCCGATGTCCTGCCGCGCGATGTCAGCCTGCGCACCCAGCTTACCCGCAACATCACCCTGAACATTCCCCTGCTGTCCGCCGCCATGGACACGGTGACCGAGGCCCGCCTGGCCATTGCCCTGGCGCAGGAAGGCGGTATCGGCATCATCCACAAGAACATGTCGTCCAAGGCACAGGCGCAGCAGGTGTCCAAGGTGAAGCGCTTTGAAAGCGGCGTGGTCAAGGACCCGATCACCATTGCTCCCGACATGACCGTGCGCGATGTGCTCAACCTGACGCGCCAGCACCGCATTTCCGGTCTGCCGGTGGTTGAAGGCAAGAAAGTCGTCGGCATCGTGACCAACCGCGACCTGCGCTTCGAAAGCCGCCTCGATCTGCCTGTGCGCAGCATCATGACCCCGCGCGAAAAGCTGATCACTGTGCTGGAAAGCGCCAGCCGCGACGAAGCGCGCGCCCTGATGCACAAGCACCGCATCGAGCGCGTGCTGGTGGTGAACGACGCGTTTGAACTGCGCGGCCTGATCACCGTCAAGGACATCCTCAAATCCAGCGAACATCCCAATGCCTGCAAGGACGACCTCGGCCGCCTGCGCGCGGGCGCAGCGGTGGGCGTGGGCGAGGGCACCGAAGAGCGCGTGACCCTGCTGGCCGAAGCCGGTGTGGACGTGATCGTGGTGGATACCGCACACGGCCATTCGCAAGGCGTGCTCGACCGCGTACAGTGGGTCAAGAAGACCTTCCCCAAGATTGAGGTGATCGGCGGCAACATTGCCACCGGCAATGCTGCACGCGCCCTGATGGACCACGGCGCAGACGCGGTGAAGGTCGGCATCGGCCCCGGTTCGATCTGCACCACGCGCATGGTGGCCGGCATCGGCGTACCGCAAATCACCGCCATCGACAACGTGGCCAAGGCGCTGGCCGGCACCGGCGTGCCGCTGATTGCCGACGGTGGCGTCCGTTTCTCCGGCGACATCTCCAAGGCGATTGCCGCTGGCGCACACGCCGTGATGCTGGGCGGCCTGTTTGCCGGTACCGAAGAAGCGCCAGGCGAGATCGAACTGTTCCAGGGCCGCTCGTACAAGTCCTACCGCGGGATGGGCAGCCTGGGCGCCATGCAGCAGGGCTCCAGCGACCGTTACTTCCAGGACGGCAGCGAAGGCAACCAGGATAAGCTGGTGCCGGAAGGCGTGGAAGGCCGCGTGCCGTACAAGGGTAGCGTACTCGCCGTTATCCACCAGCTGATGGGCGGCCTGCGCGCCAGCATGGGTTACCTCGGCTGCCCGGATATTCCGACCATCCACTCCAAGGCAGAATTCGTGGAAATCACTTCGGCTGGTATCCGTGAGTCGCACGTGCACGACGTGCAGATCACCAAAGAGGCGCCGAACTACCACGTGGATTGAGGTTGCATGACCTGATCCGGTTTCGATAAAAAAACCTCCTTCCGAGGTTTTTTTATTTGGCAGCAGTTAATTTTGATTTGAATTCGGTGAACACCATGTCGCATTCCAAGATTCTGATTCTCGACTTCGGCTCCCAATATACCCAGCTGATCGCCCGTCGCGTGCGCGAAGCCAACGTCTATTGCGAGCTGCATCCCTATGATGTGGATGAAGCCTTCATCCGCAGCTTTGGCGCCAAGGGCGTCATCCTGTCCGGCGGGCCGAACTCGGTGTACGAAGAAGAGACTCCCAAGGCGCCGCAGGCGGTGTTCGAGCTGGGCGTGCCGGTGCTGGGCATCTGCTACGGTATGCAGACCATGGCGGCACAATTGGGCGGCAAGGTGGAATCTGGCACAGTGCGCGAATTCGGCTACGCTGAGGTGCGCGCGCAAGGGCACTCCAAACTGTTCACCGACATCCAGGATCGCAGCAACGAGCAGGGCCACGGCCTGCTCGATGTGTGGATGAGCCACGGCGACAAGGTGACCGAGCTGCCCCCCAACTTCAAGATCATCACCAGCAACCCGGCCACACCGATCGCCGCGATGGCGGATGAGTCGCGCGGTTTCTACGCTGTGCAGTTCCATCCGGAAGTCACCCACACCTACCAGGGCAAGGCCATGCTTGCCCGTTTCGTGCACGAGATCTGCGGGTGCGGCCAGGACTGGAACATGCCGGACTACATCAACGAGGCGGTGGAGAAGCTGCGCGCCCAGGTTGGCAACGAAGAGGTGATTCTCGGCCTGTCTGGCGGCGTGGACTCCTCCGTGGCTGCCGCGCTGCTGCACCGCGCCATCGGTGACCAGCTCACCTGCGTGTTCGTCGACAACGGCCTGCTGCGCCTGAATGAAGGTGCGCAGGTGATGGAGACCTTCGCCAAGAACCTGGGCGTGAAGGTGATCCATGTCGACGCCAGCGGCGAATTCATGAAGCATCTCACCGGCGTCACCGATCCCGAGCAGAAGCGCAAGATCATCGGCCGCGAGTTTGTCGAAGTATTCCAGCGCGAAGCCGCCAAACTGCCCAAGGCCAAGTGGCTGGCGCAGGGCACCATCTATCCGGACGTGATCGAATCGGCCGGCGCCAAGACCAAGAAGGCGCACGCCATCAAGTCGCACCACAACGTGGGCGGCCTGCCGGAAACCCTGCACCTCAAGCTGTGCGAACCGCTGCGCGAGCTGTTCAAGGACGAAGTGCGCGAGCTGGGTGTGGCGCTCGGCCTGCCGCACGACATGGTGTACCGTCACCCCTTCCCGGGGCCGGGTCTTGGGGTGCGCATCCTGGGCGAGGTGAAGCGTGAATATGCCGAGCTGCTGCGCCGTGCCGATGCCATCTTCATCGAAGAGCTGCACGCCGCCAGGGATGCCGACGGCAAGAGCTGGTACGACAAGACCTCGCAGGCCTTTGCCGTGTTCCTGCCGGTCAAATCGGTGGGCGTGATGGGCGACGGCCGTACCTATGACTACGTGGTGGCGCTGCGAGCCGTGCAGACCCAGGACTTCATGACCGCACACTGGGCCGAACTGCCGTACTCGCTGCTGGGCAAGGTATCCAACCGCATCATCAACGAAGTGCGTGGTCTGAACCGCGTGGTGTACGACATCTCGGGCAAGCCACCGGCAACCATCGAATGGGAATGAGCGCGTTTATCGCGTAACGTAAGAAGCCCCTGGAGTGATCCCGGGGCTTTTCTTCCTATTTGCAGTGCTTCGGTCATGCCGGATGCGGGCAGCACTGTTGTGATTAATAAGAAGCAAATAGTCATAATGTGAAGATCAGCTACGAACCAAGGGGTAAGGAGTTCGAATCTCTTCGGGCGCGCCATATAAACAATGGCTTGCAGGTTAATCCCCGCAAGCCATTTTTCTTTTGGTGGGCTTGTGGGTACACCCATGGGTACGCCAAAAAACAGCTAGCCGCATTTACTGGCTTCAGCAATTCCTACAGCAGCAGTCCCTTCAAGTTCTTTTGTTACCGGCTGATACTCATAGCGCCCAAGTGCAGTAATGTAACTGGGTGTCATCTAAATAATGATGACCATTGCCCGCGAGCGAATCACGAACTGCTCGCCGGGCTGATGTTTCGAGGAATAACGGCGCAATGGGGCTCTAGGTAATTCGGCTTCTTCTAACCTTACCGCACCATGCTGAGTTGTTGATGCTGCCCACTGGCTCGCCTTCGTAAGTAAAAAAAACGCTTGGAATGTTTTCCACGGCAGTTTTGGATTACTGAACGCGCCATGTCATTCAGCACAACCAGTGTGTTCCGCCGTCACTGAAGACCTGGGCGCCGATGGCCCATTCAACCCCCAGTTTGACACCAAGCCGCCCCAACGTCACCAGCGACGACATCCTCGACCGCATCTCGCCACCGTCCTGCCTGACGGCACCCGTATCGCCATAGCCTACGGCTTCGGCACCGACCGCAACGGCATTACCCAGTTACAGACCACCGTCACGGACGCCAACGGAAAACAGAAAGAGTCCTACCGCGACGTGCGCGAACTCATTACCTCTGTGCAAGAGTTCAACCACGGCAAAGCCATCTGGACCAGCTACGCGTACGACCAGCTGAAACAGATCGTCGAAGTGAAGGACGCCAAGGCTTACCACCACCGCTACGACCAGTTACGACTTTAATTGGCTCGGCCACGCGATTAACACGGGGCCGCGCTATTTGCGCTGCCACCAGTCGTAAAAATTCGATCGCTTGTCGGTTTCGGCTTCAAGAAAAGAGGGGTGGATTCATTCGGTTCCCCCACTCGTCCGGAAAGACAACCACTCATCGGTGAGACTTTGACCCCCCATATCGGAGCCCGCTAGCCTGCGGGCACTTGGCAAACTTATCGAAAGGTAAGGACGCAAAGTCACCGGCCTAAGGGAAACTATGGTAGCGGGACCGCGATACGGATGTTCGTCCGTATGTATACATGCAGCCTGCTGTCATCGCGCCCGAACGACTTACCCCTTCCGCCGTTTGAAACGAAGCTTTTAAGACGAAGCAGGGGAGCAATGTCATGGGTCCGATAAATACGAAGCTTGTTCAGGGTGCGTTGCTCCTGTCTTCGTCATTCCTGGCCGCATGCGGCGGAGGCGGAACAACTGCCACCACCACCACGACTACCACTATTACCTCCGTTTATAGCTCGATGGGGACAGATTTCTATCTGACGCTGCCCGACCATCTGTGCGTCAGCGACCCTGCCTCCTGCAATAACACGCCCGTCACCAACAAACTGATTGTGGCTGCGGCGACCGCGACCACCGGCGCCGTGACCTTTAACGGCGTGACGACGCCATTTTCCATAACGGCAGGCGGTGAAACCGAAGTCACGCTTGATCCCGCTGTTGTGCTGACGGCCAATGAGACGGTCGAGGCCAAGGGAATGCACGTCACGGCGCTGTCACCCGTATCCGTGCATGTGGTTTCTGAAAATGCCACCTCCGCCGACGGTTATCTGGCGCTGCCGACAAACGACCTCGGAACGAAATACTATGTCATGTCTTATGCCAGCGCCACGCACACCGGCTCGGAATTCGCGCTCGTTGCCACCCAGGACAACACCACTGTCAGCATAACTCCCACGGCTGCCGGAGCCACCAGGCCGGCGGGGACAACATTTACGGTCGTGCTGAACAGCGGTGAAACCTATCAGTTGCAGAATCCGGCCAACGCCGATCTGACCGGTACGCTCGTCTCAGCGGACAAGCCCGTTGCGGTTTTCAGCGGGCATCGCTGCACCGACATCCCGTCCGGTGTGGGCTACTGCGACTACCTGGTCGAGCAGCTCCCCGACGCATCCATCTGGGGCAAGACCTACCACACCGTGCCGTTCAACGGCCGTGCGCGCTACACGGTGCGGGTGATGGCGTCTCAGGATGGCACTACCGTTACCGCTGCACCGGCGGGCACGACTACAACTTTGAATGCCGGGCAGTTTGCGGAGTTCACGCTGTCGGGCGTCGCGGAGTTCGCCGCCAACAATCCGGTGCTTGTGGCGCAATTCATCCGCGGCTATGCGGACGATACGGCGTTCGAGGGAGATCCGAGCATGGTACTAGTCACGCCAACTCCGGACGCGTCGACCGAAATCGGCCCGATGAACTCCACCTTCGGCGTGCATGGACTCGCCGGCACACGTGGCGAATTCCTGAACATCGTTACCGAAACAGCCGCGCTGGCAAATCTGAAACTTGACAATGTCGTGGTCAACGCCGCGCTCTTCACTCCGGTCAGCAGCACCAGCATATATTCCGCAGCCACAATTCCGGTCATGCCCGGAGCGCACACCTTGCAGGGTTCGGTGCCTTACAGCGCGCTCGTCTATGACTACGGCCTCTCGATCAACGCGGTTTCCTATGCCTATCCGGTGGGAGGTACGCTGACCCTGACGGCACCAGCACCAGCACCAGCACCAGCACCAGCACCAGCACCAGCACCAGCACCAGCACCGGCACCGGCACCGGCACCAGCACCGGCACCGGCACCAGCACCAGCACCAGCACCGGCACCGGCACCGGCACCGGCACCGGCACCGGCACCGGCACCGGCTCCAGCCCCAACTCCCACTGCCTGTGCGGGCTATAACGAAGACAACAACGGTTGGGGCAACGGTCAGGCACATCTCCAGCACGATCAGTCCATGCAGGATCAGGGGCTGCACTGCGGCGAAGGTTGGCAGGGATAACATGAAATTGCACAAGACAGCTCTTGTACTCGCTAGGCCGATGCCTTGGATATTGTCCTGCTTGCTGATGGCGGCCGGCGCGCACGCGCAAGAAGCGGGGCAGCCCCCTGCCCGTGCGGGCCTGCCAGCTCTTAAATCAGGTGAAAATACAACGGGAAGCGAAGCTTATGAGAAGTTGCTGCAGGATGCCGACAGGCTGATCAAAAGCGGCAAACCCGATGAAGCCTATGCTTTGCTGGAGCCGCTTGAGTTCGAGCATTCGGGCGAAGAGCGCTTTGACTATCTGATCGGCGTTGCTGCCCTGGACAGCGGCAGGCCGGACAAGGCGACACTCGCCCTTGAGAGAGTCCTGCTGGTGAATCCGAACTCGGGGGCGGCGCGCCTGGATATGGGGCGGGCCTATTATCAGCTGGGAGACATGCCGCGCGCCAAAGTCGAATTTGAGACCGCCCTTCAGTTGAACCCTTCCCCGGCGGCGCATGAGATCATTCAAAAATACCTGGAATCGATCGATGGGCAGGAAGCCGGGAAGACACACATCTCGGGATATGTTGAGGGAGCGATCGGACACGACAACAATGTCAACAACTCCACCAGCCAGTCTCAGATATTTGTCGACCTTGTCGGCGCAAACGTAGCGCTCGAACCCACCAACGTAAAGACCTCAGACGATTATTACGGCGTTGCTGCGGGAGGCGAGATCAGCCGCAGTCTGGATTCCATGTGGGGAGTCTATGCGGGCGCGGACCTTCGGCAACGCCGCTACAGTTCGCAAAAGGACTTTGACCTGTTCGGGCTCAATGCACGTGCCGGGGTCACGCTCGGCGCGAAGGCTGATCGGGTTCGCGTCGGGGTGGTGGGCGGGCGCTACGACCTGGGTGGCGCGCACAATAGCGACGCCAGCGGTGTCCAGGCGGAGTGGCAGCATGCTTTCAGCCCGTCCAATCAATTGAACGCATTTATCCAGGGCGCAAAATATCGATTCGCCGACGTGCAGATGCAGCCGAACGATTTTGACCAGCAGGCCATAGGCGTGGGTTGGCGGCATGTTTTGCCCAGCGGCAGGTCGTCGCTTTTCGGCAGCTTGTATTGCGGCGCCGAGCAGGATATTTCGACGATCATTACAGCCGCCACTCCAGAGGGGGGACGGACCGATGGCGCCAAGCAATTCAAGGGATTGCGTTTTGGTGGCCAGACGGCATTCGGCGAAAGAACCACCCTGTTCGCAAGCGGGGGCGTGCAGACTGGCGATTACAGCAGGGTCAATTTCTATTTTCTGCGGCAACGCAGCGATCGCCTGTATGACCTGACAGTGGGCGCGAATTGGCGCTGGGACAAGCTGTGGACGTTGCGCCCGCAACTGAACTATTCCAGGAACGTCTCCAACATCGAGATTTACAGCTATGACAGGATGGATTTTTCCCTGACCATACGCCGCGATCTACGGTGATTCAACTTGTGCGAGGTGCGATCATGAACAATGCGAAACACGTTACCGCTTCCCTGAACCTCTTTCTGTCGGCTTGCCTGATTGTGGCGAGCCAAGGCGTGTATGCGGCAATTGCCGGAAACCTTCAATTTGTGATCGGCAGTGTTCAGGCGGCCAATCCGGCCGGACACGCACGCACTTTGCGCAAAGGCGATGTGGTCAACGAAAGTGATACCGTGACGACCGCGAAAGGCGCTTCCGCGCAGATCAAGATGCGGGACGGTGGGTTCATAGTCATACGCCCGGACTCACAACTCAGGCTGGACACTTTTGTGTTCAGCGGTGAGCAAGACGGAAGTGAAAGGAACTTCTTTTCCCTGATCAAAGGCGGCATCCGCGCCATTACCGGCCTGATCGGGCAGAAGAACAAGAGCAATTACCGCATTTCCACACCGGCGGTGACGATAGGCATACGCGGTACCGATCACGAAATCGTTGTCGTCACGCCTGGCAGCCCATTGGCTGCGGTAGCGCCCGTCGGCACCTATAACAAGGTAAATATGGGCGAAACCATCATGACCAATGAGAAAGGCACGATTTCGATACTACCCAACCAGATGGGGTTTGCCGGCGCTGCCGATCAGATGCCGCAACTGCAACCGGTCAACCTCAAGCTTTTCAGCATTACGCCCCCTCTGCTGCCGCAAGCCAGGGCTGGCCAAGTGGAGATGCGCGAGGGCGCGGTCGTCGACAACGTCGTTCAGGAGCCGGACGCAGCCACCGGCATTGCCGTGCCGAAGAACACTCTCCAGATTCCTATCAAGAGTCACGGCGGGCAGACCGCGCCTGGCCTGGTATTCTGATATCTCCGGATCATTGCCAGGCTGCCGGCAGCGAGGTCGCTTTCGGCGCGTCCATCGAAGAAGTGGTCTGCCAGGTCAATGTAGGCCAAGCCGCGCGCATTAAGTTGCTGCGCCAGCCAGGCACAATCCGATTCCATCGCGTCATATGGCGGCGGCATGTCGTTGAGCACGCCGGGCGAGAGGTGTATTCCGCTTTTTGCCCTTGCCTTGGAGGCGAATCACCGATGCCGTTCACGCGCAGGGCGACAAGATGCTCGTGCAGCGCATGCATCTGCTGAGCGGTCGCCCCAAGCGCCTGTTGCCGAACGAACCCGCGAGGAGAAAGGCGGCAGCAAGATAACGCTAGCCTTCCACCCTGCTTGGCTGTTTCAACCCGGCGTTAATCTCTTGCCGGTTTTCCTTCTGCTCAATTTCCAATTGCGTCCCAGTGCTGGTCAATCGCATTCATGTGTTTTTTGGTAATTTATTAAATGCACATATTGCAATATGCCTATATAATCATAAGCAAATTAGTCGGGTATGAAAAATGATTTTGTCGGCTATTTGAGGATTGAATTAATAATATTTTCAGGAAGAAGAACAATGGCATTTATCGCAACAGTAGCAGCTCTTGGCACAGTAGTACTTATCGTAGGTTTTGCAGTCTGGTCAGTTATTCAATTGTTCGCAACCAAGCAGTAAGGTTGGCAGGACAGGGCGGTCAAACCGCCAATTCCGTGCCCAGTATGTCTCTTCGGGTGCGCCGTATCTAAAGGCTTCCATCGCTGGAAGCCTTTTTCATATTCACCATCAACTCCACTTGCATGATTCAGAAGCACTCGCCCTTGGCATGAGTCCATAGCCGCGATGGCTGGAGATTCAATGGCCCGGGCATGATCAGCAGTTTTTGGCTGAAGCGTTAAACCCATGTCGCCGCCATGGCTGCGGAATCTTCGTGCCGGTTCTGCTATCTAATTGGTTCAACCATACATAAAACGGAGGCGATCGTGGCTACCAATACCATTCGGCTTCACCGTGTGTTGCGCGCGCCGCCTGAAAGAGTCTATCGGGCATACCTCGACGCGGATGCAATGGCCAAGTGGTTGCCGCCGCATGGCTTTACCGGCAAGGTGCACGAGATAGATGCCCGGGTAGGTGGCGGCTACAGAATGTCATTTACCAATTTCTCCACCGGGCACAGTCACTCCTTCGGCGGCAAGTATTTGGAGCTGGTGCCGGCCGAGAGAATTCGCCATACCGACAAGTTCGATGACCCCAACCTGCCAGGAGAAATGGTGACGACGATCTCGCTGAAGCAGGTGTTCTGCGGCACCGAGATGCACATCGTGCAAGAGGGCATCCCCGCGGCTATCCCGCCCGAGGCCTGCTATCTTGGTTGGCAGGAATCACTCATGCTGCTGGCCAAGCTGGTCGAGGCGGAAATTCCTGATTAACTGTTACATACGGTCAGTCTGGCAATCTGTGTGGCACGACATGAGCGACGGCGACGCACCGCCTCGTGCAGGGCAAATCATGGCCCGCTGGAATACCTGGGCACAGCCATTGGGGGCAAGCCAGCTGCAGAAATGGGTAGTTGTCCGCATTGAGCGAAACGCCGAATGGTGTTACATCTGGCCAGCTCCACAGGCGCGGGAAAACTCACCGCGATCGATTGCACCGGAAAGACCCGGCAGCCTTTAGGTTAAAGGAGTTGAAATGGCAATCCATTACGGAAACAACCTGGCCAACTGCAATCCCTGCACAGAGTCGGCCAGGAATATTCTCTCTCGCCTGTTCATGAATTTTGATGGAAGTCTCCGCATCTGCCTGTGGGACGGCTCCGAGGTGCTTGTTGGGAACGAGCAGCCAGAATTCTCGCTGATCTTCCGCTCGGCGAAAGCTTTTCGGGACATGGTGCTGTCGCACCATCCGTTGCGTGTGGTTGAGGCGTATTTTCAGGGGCTCATCGACATCGACGGCGATCTCTACAGCGTGCTCAAGTTGCGTCACTACCTGGCTGCCTTGCATCTTCCGCTCAAGGAGAAGGCCCTGTTTGCGACCCGTGCGCTGATGATCAGGCCAGACAAGGCGGAGTCGAATGCCAGCCGCAAATGGGCACACGACATCAGGCAAAAGCTGGGGCTGGTAGACGGCAAGGCGCTCAACCGGGATGCGATTTCCTTTCACTATGATGTCTCCAACGATTTCTATGCGCTGTGGCTGGATGAACAGATGGTCTATTCCTGCGCCTATTATGAGGATGCGAGCCAGAGCCTGGAGCAGGCGCAGCGCAACAAGCTGGAGCATATCTGCCGCAAGCTGAGGCTGCAGCCAGGTGAGAAGCTGCTCGACATCGGCTGCGGCTGGGGCGCGCTGATCTGCTGGGCGGCCGAACACCATGGCGTGAGCGCGCATGGCATCACGTTGAGCCGCAACCAGTATGAGCATGCGCAACGCACGATCAGGCGGCGCGGGCTGGAACAGCGGGTGACGGTTGAGCTGCTGGATTACCGCGACCTCAAGGCTGAAGCCGAATATGACAAGCTGGCGAGCGTGGGCATGTTCGAGCACGTCGGCCTGAAGAACTTGCCGTCCTATTTCGCCGTTGCCAACCGTGTGCTGAAGCCCGGCGGGCTGTTTCTGAACCACGGCATCACCAGCGATGAGGGAGGCTGGAAGAAGAGCATCTCGACCCAGTTCATCAATCGCTATGTGTTTCCGGATGGCCAGCTTGAAACCATCAGCACCGTGCAACAGTTCATGGAAGATGCGCATTTCGAGATTCACGATGTTGAGGGCCTCAGGCCGCACTACGCGCTGACCTTGCGCGAGTGGGTCAGCCGTCTCGAACGCGGCCATGAACAGGCGCTGCAATATGTGCCGGAGTCGGTCTATCGCATCTGGCGCTTCTATATGGCCGCCTGCGCCCAGCAGTTTGAGGAAGGCAATACTGGGGTATACCAGATTCTGGCTTCCAGGCGTGCGTCTTTCCACAACCCGGTTCCGCTCTCGCGGCGGGATCTCTATGACGACCTTGGCCGGTAAGTGCGAGCCGGGCATTGCGGCAAGCGTGATGTTCTTGGGCATGAATAGGCCGGATTGACACAAGAACGATCGTTCTGTATCGTGCAAGCAAGCTTTTTTGCACCCTTACACACCGTCCTGGCGACGCCCTGAAGAATGAATCTCGTTGTCGAACACACCCCAAACGTTGCGGCAGAAACCTATCTCGCGCGCCTCAACGCAGCACAGCGCATTGCCGTAGAGCACGGCACGGGCGGTGGTGAAGCCGCGCCGCTGCTGGTGATTGCCGGGGCCGGGTCCGGCAAGACCAATACGCTGGCGCACCGCGTCGCCCATGTCATTGCAGAGGGCTCCGATCCGGGGGCCATCCTGCTGTTGACCTTCTCGCGCCGCGCGGCGGACGAGATGGCGCGGCGCGTCGAGCGCATCGTGCGCCAGCTTGCGGCAGAGCGCCCGCGGCTGGCCGGCGCAAAGCTCCAGTGGAGCGGCACTTTCCACAGCATCGGCGCGCGCCTGTTGCGCGAGTACGCCGGCAGGATCGGCCTCGACCCGGGCTTCACCATCCACGACCGCGGCGACTCGGCCGACCTGATGAACCTGGTGCGGCATGAGCTGGGCGCATCCAGCAAGGCGAAGCGCTTTCCGCTGAAGAACACCTGCCTTTCGATTTACTCCGCCACTGTCAACACCATGGCTCCGCTGGAGGAGGTGCTGCAGCGCCGCTTTCCGTGGTGCACTGAATGGCAGGACGAACTCAAGCAATTGTTCCTCGCGTATGTGGAGGCCAAGCAGAAACAGCATGTGCTCGACTACGATGACCTGCTGCTGTACTGGGCGCAGATGGTGGCAGAGCCGGTGCTGGCGCAGGAGATCGGCGCGCGCTTCGAGCATATCCTGGTGGACGAATACCAGGACACCAATGCGCTGCAGGCCAGCATCCTGCTCGCGCTCAAGCCGCACGGCCGCGGGCTCACCGTCGTCGGCGACGACGCGCAATCCATCTACGCCTTCCGCGGCGCCACCGTGCGCAACATCCTTGATTTTCCCGCGCACTTCGATCCGCCGGCGAGAATCGTCACGCTGGAACAGAACTACCGCTCTACGCAGCCCATCCTCGCTGCAGCGAACGGGGTGATCGGCCTGGCTGCCGAGCAGTACAGCAAGGAGCTGTGGAGCAACAAAACCTCGGGCGAGCGGCCGCAGCTGGTCACGGTGCGCGACGAGACAGACCAGGCCGGCTTCGTGGTGGAGCAGGTGCTGGAGCGGCGCGAGATGGGGGTCCGCCTCAAGTCGCAGGCGGTGCTGTTTCGCGCCTCGCATCACAGCGCAGCGCTGGAAATCGAACTCGTGCAGCGCAATATCCCGTTCGTGAAATTCGGCGGCCTGAAGTTTCTCGAGTCGGCCCACATCAAGGATGTGCTCTCGGTGCTGCGCTGGATCGAGAATCCGCGCGACCGCGTCGCCGGCTTCCGGGTGCTGCAGCTGATACCCGGCGTCGGCCCCAAGACCTCGGCGCAGGTGCTCGAGAACTTGGCGCTGGCGCAGGATTTCATGATGGGGCTGCAGGAATCGAAAGTGCCGTCCAGTGCGACCGAGGGCTGGCAGGGCTTCCTCGAACTGGTGGATGGCCTGAGCCAGCGCGCAGTGCCGTGGCCATCGGAATTCGAGACGATAGGCAGCTGGTACCAGGGCCATCTGGAACGCCTGTACGAAGACGCGCAGGTGCGCCAGATCGACATCGAGCAACTGCAGAAGATCGCCGCCACCTATCCCTCGCGGCAGCGCTTCCTGACCGAGCTCACGCTGGATCCGCCCGATGCCACCAGCGACGAATCGGGTGCGCCCTTGCGCGACGAGGACTACCTCATCCTTTCTACCATCCACTCGGCGAAAGGGCAGGAGTGGAGCTCGGTCACCCTGCTCAACGCGGTGGATGGCTGCCTGCCCTCCGATCTCGCCACCGGCAACGAGCACGAGATCGAGGAAGAACGGCGGCTGCTGTATGTGGCGATGACCCGCGCCAAGGAGCATCTGCAGATTGTGGTGCCGCAGCGTTTCTTCGTCACGCAGCAATCGCAATTCGGCGACCGCCACGTCTATGCCGGGCGTTCCCGCTTCATCCCGGCCAGCATCCTCGACCTGTTCGAGAAAAAAGCCTGGCCGGTGGTTGAGGCAACGCCGGTGCAGCCAGCCGGGCGCTCGCGCGAAGAAGTTGTCGATCTGCTCGCCAAGATGAAGGCGATGTGGAAATAAAGCCATGAATGCATCCCTGGATTCAGTGCTGCAACACCCCGGCATCTGGCGCGGCGACCAGCTCGCGCAGATGGGCGAGGAGACGCTGCCGAGCGGGTTCGCCGAACTGGATAAACAGCTGCCGGGCGGTGGCTGGCCGCGCGGCGCGCTGACGGAAATCCTGCTCGAGCGCGAAGGCATCGGTGAGCTGCGTTTGTTGCTCCCGGCCTTGGCGCGCATCTCCGCAAAAAGCGACTGGCAGGTCTGGGTGGCGCCGCCGCACGTGCCTTATGCGCCAGCATTGAGCGTTGCCGGGGTCAACCTGAAACAGCTGCTGGTGGCTCAACCCCAATCGGCAGGCGATGCCTGGTGGACTGCGGAGCAGGCCTTGCGCTCCGGCGCATGCAGCGCCGTGCTGGCCTGGTTGAGTGCGCCGGATGAGAAGCGCATGCGCCGCCTGCAGCTCGGTGCGGAAGCGGGCCGCACCTGGGGCGTGCTGTTCCGCTCTGCGAGCGCTGCGCAGGAACGCTCCACTGCCGCACTGCGCTTGCGTCTGGAAGCTACTTCCAACGGTTTGGCAGTGCACATCCTCAAACGCCGTGGCGGCCATGTGAGCAGGCCGGTGCTGGTCAATCTGCAGCAAACCAGTGGCGTGCGGCGCACGCGCCCATCGGCGCCATTGCTCTCCATTGTGCAAGCGCCTCGTGAAACTGCCCGAAGCTGAGCCACACAACACCGCTGCGAGTGTCATCCATGTTATGGCTAGCCCTTCATTTCCCCGCGCTTTCGCTGGAAATCTTCTCCAGAGGTAGCGCTGCGCCTGAGCCCCTTGCGGTCATCGAAAAGCAGGGCAAGCGATCGCGCGTGAATGCCTGCAACGCAGCCGCCTGTGTATGCGGCGTGCAGCCGGGCATGCCGGCTTCCGCAGCGCAGGCGCTGGTGGCCAGCCTGGTCGTGCGCAGCCGAGACATGGCGGCAGAGCAGTCCTCGCTAGCGGGGCTCGCTGCCTGGGCGGGGCAGTTCACGCCCGCCATCAGCCTGCAGCCGCCGGATGGGCTGCTGATCGAAATCGGCAGCTGCCTGCGCTTGCATCACGGCTACAGCAACCTGATCCGGAAAATTTTCACCGGCCTCAATGAGATGGGCTACAGCGCCAGCCATGCCTGCGCACCGACGCCGCACGCTGCCTGGTTGCTTGCGCGGGCAGGGGTAGAGGTTGCCATACGCGAATCGTCCCGGCTTGAAAAAATTCTTGGCGCGCTGCCGGTAGCGTTGCTCGATCAATCGTACGATACCCTGGCCAGCCTGGACATGCTCGGTGCGCACACCCTGGGCGACTGCCTGCGCTTTCCGCGTGCCGGCATGGCGAAGCGCTTTGGGCAGGGCTTGCTGGATGAGCTGGATCGCGCGCTGGGCCGACTGCCCGAAGCGCGTGAATTCTTTGTGCCGCCCCCCAGTTTCGAGCGGCGTCTGGAATTGCCGTCGCAAGTGCATGAAGCCGAGGTGCTGCTCTTCGCCTCGCGCAGGCTGTTGCTGGAGCTGGAAGGCTATCTGGGCTTGCGTCAGGCCGGGGTGCTGGAATTCGAGCTCGTCTGCTGCCATGAGGATATTGCGGATACCGTCCTGAGAGTGGGCTTCGCCGAGCCGACGCGTGCCCTGGAGCGCATGCAGCTGCTGTTGCGGGAAACCCTTGGCCGCACCCGCCTGTCTGCCCCCGTGCACACCATCATGCTTCATGCCAGCCGCATTCAGGAGGTGGAGCTGTCCAACCTGGATCTGTTCCAGGGAGGTGCGGAAACTGGGGATGCCAATCTGTTGCTGGAGCGCCTGCGCATCCGCCTGGGGAAGGAGGCGGTGTATGGCATTGCGCCAGCGGCAGACCACCGGCCCGAGCTGGCCTGGCGGCAATGCGAAGCGGGGGGCGCAAACAAATCCATAAGCAAACTGCAGCGCCCGCTGTGGCTGCTGCCCGAGCCCAAGCCATGCCACAAGGAAAGGCTGGAGCTACAGTCCGGCCCTGAGCGCATCGAGAGCGGCTGGTGGGACGACGGAGAGGTTGCGCGCGACTATTACGTGGCGCAGGGCCGCAACGGCTCGCGACTGTGGGTGTTTCGCGACCACAGCAGCGGCGCGTGGTTTGTGCATGGGTTGTTTGCGTGAGGGGCATGAGCAAAGGCTATCGCAAACATGACCCCCTACGCCGAACTCCACTGCCTCTCCAACTTCACCTTCCTGCGCGGTGCCTCGCATCCGGAAGAACTGGTCGAGCGCGCCCACGAGCTGGACTACACGGCGCTGGCCGTTACCGACGAATGCTCGCTGGCCGGCATCGTGCGTGCCCATGTGGCGGCGAAGGCATGCGGATTGAAGCTGATCGTGGGCAGCGAGTTCCACTTCACCGACGGTCCCAGCATCGTGCTGCTGGCGACGGACCGCGCCGGCTACGGCAACTTGTCGGAGCTGATCACCAAGGGGCGGCGCAACAACATCAAGGGCCGTTACAGCCTGGCGCTCAGCGATATCCAAAATGGCCTGCCCGGTTGCCTCGCGCTGCTGTTGCCCGAACCAATGCCCTCGCTTGCGCAAGCACAACAAGTCGCGGCCGCTTTTCCGGGGCGGACATGGCTGGCCGTGGAATTGTTTCGCGCTGCTGCCGATACCGAGCGCCTGAACGTGTTGACTGAGCTGGCGGCAACAGCCGGCTTGCCGCTGGTAGCGGCAGGCGATGTGCACATGCATGTCGCACAGCGCCGCGCACTGCA
Organism: Gallionellaceae bacterium; assembly: GCA_036523795.1. Lineage (GTDB taxonomy): Bacteria > Pseudomonadota > Gammaproteobacteria > Burkholderiales > Gallionellaceae > 39-52-133. Next base: position 23,461 of record DATDDN010000120.1, read on the forward strand.
GGACACGCTCACCGCCATACGTCTGGGCGTGCCGGTAGCAGAAGCCGGTTTATCGCTGCACCCGAACGGCGAGCGCCATTTGCGCGAGCGTGCCGACCTGGCGCGCCTGTATCCGGCAGAGTTGCTGCAACAGACGCAGCTCATTGCCGAGCGCTGCCAATTTTCGCTCGACGAATTGCGTTACGAGTATCCCGAGGAGCTGGTGCCGCAAGGCGTAACCGCGATCTCCCATCTGCGCCAGCTGACTGAAGCTGGCCTCGCGCAGCGCTTCCCGCGCGGTGTGCCCGACAAAGTGCGCGCGCTGGTGGAATACGAACTGGCGCTCATCGAGGAGCTCAAGTACGAGCCGTACTTCCTCACCGTGCATGACATCGTGCGCTTCGCCCGCAGCCGCGGCATCCTCTGTCAGGGGCGCGGCTCGGCCGCCAACTCCGCAGTGTGTTACTCGCTGCACATCACCGAGGTGAACCCGGCCAGCATGGAGATGCTGTTCGAGCGTTTCATCTCGAAGGAGCGCAACGAGCCGCCGGACATCGACGTCGATTTCGAGCACGAGCGGCGTGAGGAGGTGATCCAGTATCTATATGCGAAATACGGCCGCGAACGCGCGGCACTGGCCGCCACCGTCATCAGCTACCGCCCAAAGAGCGCGATGCGCGATGTGGGCAAGGCGCTGGGCTTCGATCTGGAGCAGGTGGATCGATTGTCCAAATCCATGGCGTGGTGGGACGGCCGCCAAGTGCTGCCGCAGCGGCTGGCGGAAGCGGGCTTCGATCCGGAGAACCAGAAAGTGCGCCTGCTGATACAACTGCTCGACGAGCTGATCGGCTTCCCGCGCCATCTTTCCCAGCACGTTGGCGGCTTTGTGATCGCGCGCGGCAAGCTCTCGCAACTGGTGCCGATCGAAAACGCCGCAATGGCGGAGCGCACCATCATCCAGTGGGACAAGGACGATCTCGACGCGCTGGGTCTGCTGAAAGTAGACGTGCTGGCGCTGGGCATGCTCACCGCCATTCGCCGCGCGCTGGACGAGGTGGGCAGGTTGCGCGGACGGGCCATCACGATGGCGGACATCCCGCGCGAGGACCCGGCGGTGTACGAGATGATCGGGCATGCCGACACGGTGGGTGTGTTCCAGATCGAATCGCGCGCGCAGATGTCCATGCTGCCGCGCATGCGGCCGCGCAACTTCTACGACCTGGTGATCGAAGTGGCCATCGTGCGCCCCGGCCCGATCCAGGGCGGCATGGTGCATCCCTATCTGCGCCGCCGCGAAGGCACCGAGCCGGTGACTTACCCGAGCGAGGCGGTGAAGGAGGTGCTGCAACGCACGTTGGGCGTGCCCATCTTCCAGGAACAGGTGATGCGGCTCACCGTGGTGGCGGCCGGCTTCACCCCGGGCGAAGCGGATGAAGTGCGGCGCTCGATGGCGGCGTGGAAACGCAAGGGCGGGCTCGAGCACTTCGAGCGGCGGCTGATCGAAGGCATGACCGAGCGCGGCTATCAGAAAGAATTCGCGCTGCAGATTTATCAGCAGATCCTGGGCTTCGGCGAATACGGCTTCCCCGAATCGCATGCGGCCAGCTTTGCGCTGCTGGTTTACATCTCCGCCTGGCTCAAGTGCCACGAACCGGCCGCGTTCGCCTGCGCGCTGCTGAACAGCCAGCCCATGGGTTTCTATGCACCAGCCCAGCTCGTGCAGGATGCCCGCCGCCACGGCGTCGAGGTGCTGGCTGCTGATGTGACCGCGAGCGATTGGGATTGCACCCTCCACACATTTTCCTCGCCCCAGATGGGGGAGGGTCAGGGAGAGTGGGGCTCCCGCCAACCGGCACTGCGCCTGGGCTTGCGCATGGTGAACGGACTTTCTCTGGAAGGGGCGGCGCGTCTCACGGTAGCGCGTGCACAAAGGCCGTTCGAGAGTGTGGAAGATATGGCCGCGCGTGCCGGTCTGGACAAGCGCGACCTCAAATGCCTGGCAGCAGCCGGCGCCTTGAGCACCTTGGTCGGGCACCGCCGCCAAGCCTACTGGGATGTCGCCGGAATCGAGCAAGCCACGCCGCTTGCATTGGCTCCGGTCGAGGAAACGCAGGCAGCGCTGCTGCCACTGACCGAAGGGCAAGAGCTGGCGGCGGACTATGCCAGCCTCGGGCTCACCCTGGGCAGGCATCCGCTGGCACTGCTGCGCGAGGCATTGCGCAAGCAGCGCCTGGTTACCTCCGCGGAGCTGCGCACATTCCCGCATGGGCGCCTCGCGCGTGTAGCCGGCCTAGTTATCGGCCGCCAGCGCCCCGGAACGGCGAGTGGTGTGACCTTCCTCACTCTGGAGGACGAGGCCGGACAGATCAACGTGGTGGTATGGCGCGACCTAGGCGAGCGGCAGCGGCGTGAGCTGCTGGGAGCGCGGCTGCTGGCGGTACACGGTGTGCTGGAGCGGCAGGGGGAGGTGACGCATCTCATCGCCGGCCATTTGAAGGATCTGACGCCCATGCTTGGTGATCTGGTAACGCAATCAAGGGATTTCCATTGAAGCAACGGAAACTGCCGAAAGCATGCGGTACAAAAAGAGATGCCCCGGAACCTGAGGGAACAGGGGCATGTGTCTTAACTAAAGGGGATAAGTTAAGACGTCACGCTCAGGGAGGAGAAGCGTGAAGGCAGCTTGCGCCACCCATACATAAGATTGCGGGATACTTCAATAGTTCAGTCGCATATTGAACAGAAGATTATTTCCTGTGCTTTTTGCTGAAACGCCGCATGACGCCTCTCCAGCCCTTCTGCTGCCACCAGCGCGCCTGATACTCGGCGGGGAGTGCGGCCAGATTTGTTCCGGGCACAACCCTGTCCAGGAATTGCTGCGCCTTTTCCAGCGTCAGGTCGCCGGAATCGAGCAGATCGCCGATCAAATATAGTGCATTTCTCTTGTCCTGGTATGCCAATGCAAAATTAAACAATTTGTCGGCAGTTGAATTTTCAGTTGTTCCGCTCGTATTCATGACTGAGGCCTTCATCGATTCAGATTGATCGTGCTGAGTATACTAAAATCGGCGATTTTTCCGCGGGTTATCAGCTTCCCGGGCGTCCACTACACCCCTTGTACCGAGTAATCCGCGCCGCACGGTGTCCGTGCATGTGCCTGATCCATGGCGGCGACACATACACTTCTGCGCATCTAGCTAACTCGCTGTCCCCCCCTGAATTCACCACATATCACGCAATAACTGAGCCTAATCATCATACAATTAACATATAACAATATTGTTATAAAACAATGCATTACCATAGCGCTCTTGTCGTGAATTGCCGCAGGATCGTTTCGGCTTGAAAACCCCCATATAATTTATAGATATCAAAACGTTGAGATGGATAGGCCGGCTCGTTAACAGGTAAGTTAAATATTACTTAATTGATTTGCATCAATGTCGCTTATTGACCCCCAAAAAAAGTGGAGTACTCTTTCTCGCCAATTGCGTTTCTGGACATGACATTAGGAAAGGGCACCATGGGAATCAAGTCTGTGCATTCAATTGCGTTGGTATGTTCATTAGTCTTTGGCCTTGCGGGGCATGCACACGCGGCCGATGTCAACAAGCTGGTCGAGGGATGCGCCGATTGTCACGGCAAGAATGGCGCCAGCACCGAACAAGACATTCCCATTATTGGCGGCTATTCAGTCGAGTTTCTGACAAGCAATCTCAAGGCATACAAGGGCAAGGAAAGGGTTTGCCCGGAAACCAAGATCAGGTCAGGCAGCAAGAAGGGGACCAAGACCGACATGTGCCAGATCGCCAAGCCGATGAGTGAAGACGACATCAAACAGATTGCCCAGTATTTCTCCAAACAGAAATTTGTTCGCGCCAAACAGAAATTTGATCCCGCGCTGGCCAAGAAGGGTAAAGAGGTACACGACCAATACTGCGAAAAATGTCATTCCGAAGGCGGAACAGTGGCTGATGACGATGCAGGGATGCCCGCTGGGCAGTGGATGCCTTACCTGAGACATGCATTCGATGAGTTCTACAGCGGCAAGCGCCCGGTGGCCAAGAAAATGAAAATCAAACTCGACGAAATTAGCAAGTCTGATGTCGAGGCGTTGATCCACTATTACGGAAGCATCAGCAAATAAAACAAAAAAATAATGGTGGGGGACTTTCCCCACCTTTGATTATTTCTCGGGGGATTGAGCAGTCATGGCGGATGAGAAGCGGGATGTACACGAGGTAAGCAAACAGTCATCGATGTACAAGCGTTTGTTGCGTTATCTGCTGTGGGTGCTGGTGAGTTTTGTTGGCATTCTGGTGAGTGCAGGCGCGTTCACCATGACTGTTGAATCAACGAACAGCCTGGAGTTCTGCACCTCATGCCATGACATGACCTACAACTACGAGGAATACAAGAAGACAACTCATTATTCCAACAAGTCTGGTGTGCGTGCCGTGTGCTCTGATTGTCATGTGCCCAAGCGCAACTGGCTGAGCGAGATGAAACGCAAATTCATCGCAGGCAAGGACGTCTGGGCAGAGCTGATGGGTACGATAGATACCAGGGAAAAATTCGAAGCCAAGCGACTGGATATGGCAAAAGCCGAGTGGGCGCGAATGAGGGAGTCGGATTCCGCCGGCTGTCGAAACTGCCACAGTTTTGAAAGCATGAAGATTGAAGACCAGGACAAGCTTGCCGGCAAGCGCCATACCCAGGCGGCGATGCAGGACTCTGGCAAGACCTGCATAGATTGCCATAAGGGCATTGCCCACAAATTGCCCAAGGTCGAAGGCGAGGCGGAGACCGAGTAGTTTACAAGATATATGCGCCTAAGCGTGAAAGAATAATTAGAAGCGGTATGCAGCAAGGGTAGTGGTTACAAGGGAGACAGGGACAGGATCTTTCGGTCCTGGTGTTGTTTTGGAAAATCTGCAGATTTTTCTTTTGACAATGACGAAGGGGGTAACCGTGAACATAAGAACATTAGCAACAGGGGTGCTTTGTTGCGCATTTGCCTTAGGAGGAGCCCAGGCAAGTGCGGCGCAAGATGCCAAGGGTGCTGTAGATCCGCTCAAGCCCAAGAACGACTACAACATCACCATCAACTATGAGTTGGGCATGCATTGCACCGGATTCGATTTCAGCTACTGTTGCGTGCTCCCCCCCTATAACTCCATCCAGAGCCAGGTTGTAAAAACTGCCACAGGCAAGCGCAAGTATCCGGAGCTGCTCGAGTCTGACCCAGCAGATCCTACTGTAGTGGTTGATGGCAAGAAGCGCTTCAAGCTGTCCTACGGCCACATCGACAACACCTATTCGGAAGGCAACAAGCTGAAATACTGGGATGTGCCATATGACATCAACGGTAACGGCAAATATGAACCGAACGAAAACGTGGCCAATGCCTACTTCAGCCATCTCTATGTATACGAAGGTCTGAAGGGCGCCAATCCGAAGGGAACCAGTGCGGACAAGGAAAAACTGTTCGTGGGCATCCAGATTCCGATCCCGCGTGACAATGGTCCTGCCGGCGCCGCTGCGCCCAGCCCCATGAAGGGTGGTTATCTGCACTACACCGGTGAAAAGGGCACGATTGTCTATACCAAATCACCCGTGCTGGACAACGTTCCCATCGTGCTGACCAATCCTGGCATCTGGGATGCGCTGGGCCTGCCATTGACGCCTTTCAGTGATCGCAAGAAGCAGGACTTCCTGACCCTGACCGAATCGGACATCCAGCCTTTCCAGGAAGCCTGGGTCAGCCTGGTGGACGAAAAAACCGGCGCACCGGTGATTGACTCCCACTCTGGTCAGCCAGTTCGCTTTGTCGGTACGAATCCGATCGACATTCCCAACTGCGCGAACTGCCATAGCAACAAGACTGCCAATGGCGACAAGTACACACTGTACAAACAGGAGCGAGAGTTCTGGAAAGGACTGGGCGCCAGCGACTGGATTGCCAACCTGAAGGCAACTTCGATCTCCATTCTGGAAATTCATGATGACCGCAATGGCACAAATTTCCTAAAGAACTACAACGCCAACTCCAGGACGCTCGACAACCGCCTTGGACACGATCCGGTCCTGTGCCAGAAGTGCCATGCGGACAACGTCATTGGCGTGCTCCAGTCCAAGACCTTCAAGGATCCCAAGACTGGCAAGGAAAACCTGATTCCGCCACTGACTCAGGCCATGCACGGCATACACCAGATCAAGGCGCCCATGCCTGACTCCCAGGGCCGTACCGCAGCCTGCCAGGGATGCCACCCCGCGCACCGTCAGGATGGCAACATGGACAAGTACCCGATCACACTCGACGGCAAGAACAACTATGCACAGGGCGACAACCGCGATGCTGCAGGTGGCTGCTATGTAGGGCGTGATGTGCACTCCAACCGTGGCAAAGACAAGGACGGCGTAGGCACACCGGAATACCTGAATGCTGTCGGCCAATGGCTGCAGGCCAATGTTTCCAATATTGGCAACAATAAAGGCGGCAAAGGCCTGTGGTGCACCAACTGCCACAACCAGCTGTCTCGTGAGCTGTATCAGCGCGATAACCTGACCAATGCCTTCAAGCAGGAAGGTCAGACCATCCGCAACAAGTCACTGGATGAGATTGCCGCTGCACTGCATATCACAACCGACGAGCTGAAGACCAAGTATCTTGATCCCAAGGTCGTGCTGAATGCCAAGGGCGAAGATACTCCGGAGAAATCCGGCATCACCAAGACTTGGGCCGCAAATCGCCTGGTTCCGGATATTGCCGTGATCGCACTGCAAGGCAATGGCCCGATGGTCAGCAAGGATGAGGACGGCGACGTCAACGTGTCGATCCTGTCGGCCAATCCGGCGGTTGATGTGAAATCGCTGAAGCTGCCCGCAGGCGCTACCGGTGCAACGGCTGTGCCTTATGATGCTGCGACACATGGTCGCGACTACTGGTTGTCGCCTGGCTCTCCGCACTGTGCAGACTGCCATGCAGCACCGTACGTTGAAGGTCAGGGTGGCGTCGCATTCCCGATCAACCAGCCCGGGAAATACAGCAACATGCGCTACTCCAAGGGCCACTCGGGCTTGTCGTGCCAGTCCTGCCACGAGTCCATCCATGGTCTCTATCCGGTAACGCCTAATACTGACGTCACTACCTACAAGCAAGCGGCTCAGTACAACCCGGATGGATCACATGGTCCGTTTAAGTGCGCAGCCTGTCATGAAACAAACAAGGAAGGCGTGCCCAATATCGCGGACAAGAAGGAGCATATGTGGAATGGCAAGCCCATCTTGCATAACTACGATGCTGCGGTAAGCTGGATGCACAGCACTGCGCCTGATGTCGGTGGTGCACTGCCTCCGAAGAAGGACTGAGTCGTACCCATGCTGGTAATTGGTAGTCGCCAGTAGTGTGAAACGGTCGGGGGGCTTGTGCCCCCCGATTTGTTTCTCTTCGTAATAGACTGGAAAGAAAGAAGACAACTCATGACCATCAACAAGAAGATACTCAGCGGCATGGCATTGGCAATTGCCCTGGTTGCGTGGCAACTTCCTGCTAATGCAGCCCAGGTGCTGGTTACAGTCGGCAGCATGCAGGTCAACTCCGACGAGTTGAATGCCGCCATTGCCAGCTCCCCCTTTTCTACACAGTTTGCATCAATGGATGAGAACGATCAGGCAGGATTGCGCGGCGACATGTTGCGCCGGCTGGTTGCGTCGCGCCTGATGACGCTGGAAGCGCAACGTCGCGGCCTTGATCAGACCAAGGCTTACAAAGAGGAAGTGGAAAATTTCCGCCTCGGCCTGCTTTATCGCTTCTACATGGACAAATTGCGCGAGCGCATCGTGATCCCCGCAGATACGCTGTCCGCAATGAAGCAGCAAATGAAGGATGATGCTGACGCCCTGGCTGCGGCCAAGGCTGCATACGTTTCAAAGCAATATCAAACCCTGAAAGAAGCGACACTCAGCAACCTGGCACGCGAGCAACACGCTAGTCTGCATGAGGAACGCATCAAGCCAGGCATCAAGCCGGATACCGTGCTGATGACCGCAGACAAATTCCAGATCAAATATGCAGATCTCGTGAATCGACGTGAACATTCAACCATGCCCAACCCGGAGTGGATCAAGGAGCAACTGTACAAGCGTGGCGAATTGCTGCTCATCGCAAACGAGGCTGACAAAGAGGGCGTGGACGTCTCTGCCAAATTGAAGCAATACCAGAGCGAAAGGCTGCCCGCCTTGACGCTCGAATCCAAGACCAAGGAATGGGTTCCGGACGAAAAGGCCCTGCGCAACTGGTTCAACAAACACCCCGATGTAGCGCTTATTCCTGAACGGCGCCATGTCGGCCAGCTGGTCGTGGCAACCCGCAGTGAGGCTGAAGCGCTGCGCGCCCGCATACTCAAGGGTGAAAGCCTGTTCAACCTGGCGGGGCAGTACAGCATTGACCCTGTAGGCAAACAGCAGAACGGCGACATGGGCTGGATCACGGACGGTCGTGGCGTGCCCGAGCTAGATCGGGCTCTGGACAAGCTGGAAGACGGGAAAGTCAGCGATGTCATCGAGACAAAACTGGGCTTCCACCTGGTCACCATCCTGGAGCGCCAGCCCGCCAGCAAGAAGACCTACGCCAGCGTCCGCGACCGTATTGCGCAACTGATCGTCAACGAAAAACTGCCACCCTACCTGGGTGAGCTGGAACGCCGCTACAAGGTGACCTGGAACGTGATTCAGGCGCGTGACGATAGTGCCCAGAAGGACGCCAAGAAATAGCTGATGGCAACCCCTGTTCGTTACCGTCCGTTGCATGCCCTGATCGCTCTGGTGGCACTCGGCACCTTCGCCGGGGTTGCGAGTGGGCATGACGCAGCCCAGCCTGAGCGATCCGTTTCAACCAAAGCGGCAGCATCTCGGCAAGACAGCGTCTGGCCGCGAGGCGATTTTTCCTTGCGCGGCCTGGATGGTGAAATGCACTCGCTGTCGAACTGGAAGGGTAAAGTGATCATGCTGAATTTCTGGGCTACATGGTGTGCGCCATGCCAGGCCGAGATCAGCGACTTCGTCAGCTTTCAGGACGAGTTCCAGGCAGCAGGTCTGCAGATCATCGGTGTGGGAATGGATGAGGAGCATAAGCTGCGCAATGTTCAGCGCACACTGGAGATCAATTACCCGATCCTGATCGCAGATCCGGTGCGCAATATCAAGCTGATGACTCAATGGGGCAACAGCACGGGTATCGTTCCCTATACCGTGGTCATCGATCGCGATGGAAAAATAAGATACATACATAGCGGCCCGCTGCATCGAGATGTATTTGATGAATACGTTCTGCCTCTTCTGGAAAAGGACAAGAGTCCGCTGGCCGGGAAGCAGGCAATAGAGTAGTGCAACGCGAGTAACAGCCGCGGCCTGCGGTTCGTCAAGGCGCTGCCCGCTACCGTGCCAACGCCCTTTCCAGCAACTGCAACTGTGCCGGCAGGCAGATGGATTTCAGGTCATAATTTTCCACCACGGTGCGGCGTGCATTGCGGCGGAGCTCTGCGTGACCGTCGCGGCCGGCAGCCAGAGCGGCTATCACTCGCTCCGCAACTTCTTCGGGCTTGAAGAAATCGACGAGCAATCCATTCTCTCCATCCCGAATCACCTCTTCGACAGGTGCGGTTCTGGATGCAACCAGCAAACAGCCGGCTGACATCGATTCCAGCAGCGACCACGACAGCACAAACGGGTAGGTGAGGTACACATGCACTCGCGATACCTGCAGCACCTGCAGGAAGGTGGGGTAGGGCACCTTGCCAAGGAAATGTATGCGCCCCAGATCAATGGAATCACCCAGCTCGTTCAACAACAGTTGCTTGTGCGTCTTCCCTTCCGGCAGACGATGCCCATAACTGGTTTCATCGCCCCCCACAATCAGTACCTGTGCGTTGGGGCGTCGCTTCAATATCTCAGGCAAGCTGCGCATGAATTGCGGAAAGCCGCGATACGGTTCCAGATTGCGCGCCACGTAAGTCAGCACCTCCTCGTCGCGGCACAACTCAATGCCGGAACCAGGCAGTTTGAAGCGCACCTGCGGATTGGGCGTCACCACTTGTGTGTCGATGCCTTCATGCACCACCTGCAGTCTGGATTGATACGCTTCAGGGTAGAGCGACTTCTGCCACTGAGTGGGTGTCTGCCCCAGATCCACCGTATCCAGCGCCAGCAAGTTGCCCAGATTTTTTGTGCGGATGCGCGGGGCAGTATCGAAGATTTCCTGCTCCTGCGGATCAAACCCCACGTCCGCACCGCGGTGGCGATAGAAGAATTCAAAGTAGCCGATCAGCGGCGTGGTGGGGAACACATCCTTCAGGTACCAGATCTCGCCCCAGCCGTTATGCCCCAGCATCACATCCGGCACGAAACCTGATTCCTTCAAGCCCAGCGCCACCCGTGCCACTGCCTGCGCATTCAGCACACCCATTTCGGTATCGACCAGATAATGATGCTGGTTGCTGGCCACCGTGCGGTGCGGCTGATACACGATGTTCTTGACCTCGGGCAGGGCGGCGCCATCCTTGCGCTGTGTGATGAATACCACCTCGTTGCCAGGTTGAGTACCCAGATGGCGCGCGAGATGCAGATACTGGCCGGGAAAATTCTGGTGAACAAAGAGGATTTTCATGGGGACATGCACTTTACACCGAGTTCTTGGACGGCGGGAAAATTGCGTCATCAACTTGGACGTATTTTGCGCCGAAATTATGCTTTCAGCATAGCCTGATACCCATAAGGCATAAGGATCTCCAGAAATGTCTATATATTTTGATCTAGATCATTTGGTGGATGCTCGGTCGGTGAATTTACCGTTAAAATTGTCATCAATGTGAAAGCAGGGACAGGTTGAGATATGGGTCTATACATTCTGGCTTGGGTAACCCAGCGATTCTGATAACTTGGATCCGTCCTCATGGATCCGCATTATTCGTGCGACAAAATGCCGCATGTTTTGTCAGCAGAATCGTTCTAGAGTGAAGCCGGCGTTAAGACCGGATAGACAACAGTCACAAGACAACATGAAGAGGCAAGGGCAGTGATGCCCCGCATAAGCCTCCATATACGCCAGCATACTGTTTGGCAATCCGGGCAAACTGGTTGTAGGGCGAACACTCGCGCATAGCGATCAGGGAAGAGAGTGCGGATTTGTCGAACAGTAAAAACAAAAACAGCGTAGCCTCGCGCCTGCAAGTCATATTCGGCGCGCGGCAGGATGAGGTGCACAAGCCGGCGCACATCCTGCAGCGCGACGACGTCATCTGGGCAATGGGCAGCTTCTGTGCGCTCAACCGCAAGCCATTCGATGCCGAGTTGCTGGTCAAGCAGTTTCCGCCGCCCTATAGTTCCGATTCCTTGATCCACGCGGCCCGTGCGCTGGGCTTCCGCATCAAGCGCCATGACTACGGCAGCCACGAGGTAGCCAAGCTTAACTTGCCGTGCCTAGTGCTGCTCAACGAGGCTGAGAGCGCGGCCCAGACAGCAGAGGCAGGGCAGGTGCAGCCCGCTGCAGCACCAGCCACTCAAGCAGCTGTGGATGGTGTTGCCACGCCACCTCAAGCCTCCAACGATGCCACCGCCTCATCCGCAACCCCGCAGCTCCCCCAGGTTCACCCCGCCATCGTCGTGCAAGCCAATGCCGACAGCTTCATGCTGTTCGAGGTGGGCACCAATACACCCAAGGTAATGAGCCATGCCGAGTTCGCCGTCCGCTATGCCGGCACCGCCTTCCAACTCGCCCTGGAAACCCACGGCCTCAAAGACCCCGACAACGCACTCAGCGAACAACAGCAATTCGGCTTCCGCTGGTTCATCCCCGAACTGCTCAAGCACAAGAAGATCTGGCGCGATGTACTGAACGCCTCGCTCATCATCCAGCTGCTGGCCCTGGCTACCCCCTTGTTCACCCAGGTCATCATCGACAAGGTGGTCGTCCATCGCACCCAGAGTACACTCATCGTGATGGGCATCGGCCTGGCCGTATTCATGGTGTTCACCGCCTTGCTCACCTGGGTCCGCCAATACCTCATCCTGCACACCGGCAACCGCGTCGATGCCGTGCTGGGCGCGGCCGTATTCGAGCACTTGTTCAAACTGCCGATCCGCTATTTCGAGCACCGGCCCACCGGCGTCATCGCCGCCCGTCTGCACGGCGTGGAAACCATCCGCGAATTCATCGCCAGCACCGCCGTCACCCTGCTGCTCGACTTGCCCTTCCTGCTCATCTTCCTCGCCATCATGTTCTATTACAGCGTGCTGCTCACCTGCATCGTGCTGGCCATGATGGGCCTGATCCTGGTACTGAGCCTCATCGTCGCCCCCATGT
>DATDDN010000121.1:0-9769 GCA_036523795.1 Gallionellaceae bacterium
AGCAGGCACAGCAGGCACAGCAGGCACAGCAGGCACAGCAGGCACAGCAGGCACAGCAGGCACAGCAGGCACAGCAGGCACAGCAGGCACAGCAGGCACAGCAGGCACAGCAAGTACGGCGCCCGTGCAGGCGGCTCCAGCCGCGCCGGCTGCGACAACCAATGAAGGACATGCTCCATGATGCAGACAGACAAGAAACGTGCAGTCGGGCTGGCGCTGCTGGCCCTCGCGCTGGCAGGCGGCGCCTACTGGGGCTGGAACAGGTATCACGCTCCGGCCAGGGCGGGAAGCGAGGCGGATGTGCCGCCGGCGCAGCATGTGGCCGCCGATACCTTGCGCTTCGCCGCAGATGCGCCGCAGCTGACGTTCCTGCAGATCGAGCAGATCGAGGCCTTTCCCGAGCCGCTGGTGGAGCCGCTGAATGCGCACATCAGCTACGACGACAACCATACGGCACGGGTGTTTTCGCCGTTGGCGGGGCGTGTGGTGAAGATTGCCGTGGAGGCCGGGCAGCAGGTGAGGGCGGGCGATGCCATGGTGGTGCTGGACTCGCCGGATTTCGCGGTGGCGACTTCCGACAGCGTGAAGGCGGATGCCGACCGCTTGCGCAAGAAGGAGGCGTATGAGCGCGCCAGACAGCTGTACGAGATCAAGGGCCTGGCGCGCAAGGACGTGGAAGCCGCCGAGGCCGACTGGCACCAGGCCGAAGCGGAGGCGCAGCGTGCGCATGCGCACATGAAGAACCTCAACGCCAGCAGCACCGCGGCCGCCGGGCAATTCGTGTTGCGTGCGCCCATCGCCGGCATCATCAGCGAGCGTCAGGTGAGCGCCGGCAGCGAGGTGCGCCCGGATCTGCCCAATCCGCTGTTCGTCGTGACCGATCCGCGCCACCTGTGGGTGCAGGTAGACCTGCCCGAGCGCCAGCTGGACAAGGTGAAGATCGGGCGCGCGGTGCAGATCGAAGTGGATGCGTATCCCAACCAGGCATTCAGCGGCAAGATCACGGTGATCGGCGGCGCGCTTGACCCGGTGACGCGACGCATTCCGGTGCGCTGCGAGGTGAACAACCCCGATCTCAAGCTCAGGCCGGAGATGTTTGCGCGGGTGACGCCGATCGCGAGCAAGCAGTCCGAACTGCCGCGCGTGCCCAACACCGCGCTGGTGACGCAGGGTCTGTACACCTTCGTGTTCGTAGAGCAGTCGCCCGGCGTGCTGCAACGCCGTCGCGTCAAGCTGGGCATGCAGGGCGGCCAGTACTCCTTTGTGGTGGAAGGGCTGCATGCCGGCGAACGCGTGGTGACCAGCGGCGCACTGCTGCTCAATTCCGAATTGTCCGGCCAGTAAGCGGAAACCGACCATGCTCGACAAGATCATTTCGTTCGCCCTGCAGCAGCGTGTATTCGTGCTGGCGGGCGCCGTGGTGCTGCTGATCGCTGGCTGGAAGGCGCTCGACAACCTGCCGATCGAAGCCTTCCCCGATGTGCAGGACGTGCAGGTGCAGGTCGTCACCCAGGCGCCTGGCCAGGCGCCGGAAGAGGTGGAGCGAAGCGTGACGCTGCCGATCGAGCGCGAGATGAGCGGCGTACCGCGCATGACGCAGCTGCGCTCGGTATCGATCACCGGGCTGTCGGTGGTGACGCTGACCTTTGCCGACAACACCGACGACTACTTCGCGCGCCAGCAGACCATGGAGAAGCTGCAGAACGTCACCCTGCCGCCCGGCATCCAGCCGGGGCTGGCGCCGCTGTCCAATGCGGTGGGCGAGGTGTATCGCTATGTGCTGCAGGCGCCGGAAGGCATGCCCGCCAACGAGGTACGCGCGGTGCAGGACTGGGTGTTGCGTCCGGCCTTGCGCCAGGTGCCGGGCGTGGCCGACGTGGTCAGCTTCGGCGGCACGGTGAAGGAATACCAGGTTCGCATCAACCCGTTCCAGCTGCGCAAGTACGGCGTCACCATCGACCAGGTGGCGCAGGCGGTGAGCGCCAACAGCGGCAATACCGGCGGCGGCGTGCTGCGCCGCGGCGACGAGGCACTGGTGGTGCGCAGCATCGGCCTGTTCAAGAGCCTGAACGACATCGCCAATGTCGTGGTGGTGGCGAAGGACGGCAAGACCGTGCTGGTGGGCGATGTAGGCGAAGTCGCCATCGGCGATCGCCCGCGCTCCGGCGTGGTGGCGTTCAACGAGCAGGACAACGTGGTGCAGGGCATCGTGCAGATGACCAAGGGGCAGAACGCCACCAAGGTGGTGGAGGCGCTCAAGGCGCGCATCGAGCAGATGGCGCCCAAGCTGCCGGCCGGCATGAAGATCCAGCCCTACTACGACCGCACGGACCTGGTGAAACACACGGTGCACACGGTGAGCGAAAACCTGGTGGTGGGCGCGGTGCTGGTGGTGGCCATCCTCATCATCTTCCTGCGCAACTGGTATGCGGCGCTGGCGGTGGCGGTGATCATTCCGCTGTCGCTGCTGTTTGCCTTCATCCTGATCGACCATCGCGGCGTATCGGCCAACCTCATCTCGCTCGGCGCGGTGGACTTCGGCATCATCATCGACAGTGCGGTGGTGCTGGTGGAGGCGCTGATGGTCAAGCTGGCGCTGGCCAAGGCGGACGCCCTGCCGCAGCACCACAGCTATGGCTGGCGCGTCCACCTGATCAAGCAGACCGGCGTCGAGATGGGTCATCCCATCCTGTTCTCCAAGGCCATCATCATCCTGGCCTTCCTGCCCATCTTTACCTTCCAGCGCGTAGAAGGAAAGATCTTCTCGCCGGTGGCGTTCACCCTGTCGTTCGCCCTGCTGGGTGCCATCCTGCTGACGCTGACGCTGCTGCCCACGCTGCTGGCCTACGCGGTGAAGTACAAGGATCTGGCCGAGCAGCACAGCGACTGGATGCATCGCCTGCAGGAGCGCTATCGCGCGCTGCTGCTGTGGGCGGACAGCCGGCGCAAGCGCATCGTGATGGTGTCCGTCGCCATACTGGCGCTGGCACTTGCCGCAGCCCCCTTCCTCGGCAGCGAGTTCCTGCCCAAGCTGGATGAGGGCAACATCTGGCTCACCATCAGCCTGCCGCCGGCCACCGCGCTGGACAAGACCAAGGAGGTGGAGCGCCAGGTGCGCACCATCCTCAACAGCTACCCCGAGGTGAACAACGTCACCACCCAGGTCGGCCGTCCCGATGACGGCACCGACCCGAAAGGGCCGAACAACCTGGAGATCATGGCCGACCTCAACCCGCACGACACCTGGCGCTTTGCAGACAAGGAAGAGCTGATCGCCGACATGACCAGGAAGATCCACGCCATCCCGGGCGTGCCGACCAACTTCTCGCAGGTGATCCAGGACAACGTGGAAGAGGCGCTGTCCGGCGTGAAGGGCGAAATCTCGGTGAAGATCTTCGGTTCCGACCTGGAGATCCTGGAGGACAAGGCGGAGCAGGTGGCCGCCATCCTCAGCCGCATTCAGGGCGCGGCTGACGTGGGGGCAATCAAGGTGGGCGGCCAGACCGAGCTGAACATCACGCTGGATCGCAGCCGCATGGCGCGTTATGGCCTCAACATCAACGACGTCAATGCCACCATACAGACCGCGATGGCCGGCAACACGGTGAACGGCTTCTATGAAGGCGACCGCCGCTTCGATGTGGTGCTGCGCCTGGACAAGGCGTATCGCGATGCGGTGGACGACATGGCCGAGCTGCCGGTGGCGCTGCCGGCCGGCGGCACCATTCCATTGGGTTCGATCTCCGACATCCAGGTGCGCCAGGGCGCGGCGCGCATCGGCCGCGAAGCGGGCGGCCGCGTGGTGGCGGTGAAGGCCAACCTGCTCGGGCGCGACCAGGGCAGCTTCGTGGCCGAGGCGATGGACAAGGTGAATGCGCAGGTCAAGCTGCCGCCGGGCTACAGCATGACCTGGGGCGGCCAGTTCGAGAACCAGCAGCGCGCGGTGAAGCGCCTGAAGGTGATCGTGCCGCTGTCCATCCTGATGATCTTCGTGCTGCTGTTCTGGGCCTTCCGCTCCATGAGCAAGGCGCTGCTGGTGATCCTGATGGTGCCGTTCACCCTGATCGGCGGTATCGCCGGTCTCGGCCTGGCGGGCCTGCACCTGTCGGTGTCGGCGGCGGTGGGCTTCATCGCCGTGGCCGGCATCTCGGTGCAGAACGGCGTGATCATGGTGGAGCAGTTCATGGAAGGCATGCGCAACGGTCTCGGCCTGCACAAGAGCGTGCTGGAAGGTGCCGTGTCGCGCCTGCGCCCCATCCTGATGACCGCGCTGATGGCGGGCATCGGCCTGCTGCCCGCCGCGCTGTCGCACGGCATCGGCTCGGAGACGCAGCGCCCGTTCGCGGTGGTGATCGTCGGCGGCATCGTCTCCGCCACCCTGTTCACCCTGCTGCTGCTGCCGCTGCTGTTCCCCGTGTTCACTGAGGAAGCACACGCGGCGGCGAATGAGGAAGGCGCGGAGTAGGCAGCAACCCGTTTGAGAGTCTGGTAGGGCGGGTTACACCCGCCATTTGATCAGTCGGACAGGCGGGTGTGACCCGCCCTACGAATTTGCACGCTGCCGTTGGGTCGCACATCGCCTACGCACAGAATAACGCAGTATTTCGCTCGATTTATCCAGCCAGTGCCCGCAGGGCGCGCCACTGGGGCCATTTGATAGGCCTTCCGCTTTCGGGTATAATTCGCACAATTCAATGGCGGGATGAACACACTGTTCGTCCCGCTTCTTTATGTGATCTGTGCTGTTATCTGTTTTGGGGAGTATCCGGTGTCGCAAACGAGCCCTGCCATTCTAGTTCTAGCCGATGGAACGGTGTTTCGTGGCATTGCCATCGGCGCCGAAGGTTCCAGCGTGGGCGAGGTGGTGTTCAACACCTCGATGACCGGTTACCAGGAAATCCTCACCGACCCTTCCTACTGCAAGCAGATCGTCACCCTGACCTATCCGCACATCGGCAACGTCGGTGTGAACGACGAGGACGTGGAGTCGCGCCAGGTGTTCGCCAGCGGGCTGGTGATACGCGACCTGTCGCAGACCGTGAGCAACTTCCGCAGCAAGCAGTCGCTTTCCGATTACCTCAAGGCCAACAAGGTGGTGGCCATCGCCGAGATCGACACGCGCAAGCTGACGCGCATCCTGCGCGAAAAAGGCGCGCAGAACGGCTGCATCGCCACCGGCACCGACGAGGCTGCCGCACTGGCGGCAGCGCGCGCCTTTGCTGGCCTGAACGGCATGGACCTGGCCAAGGAAGTGACCTGCGACAAGCCCTACGACTGGACGCAGCGCGAGTGGGAGTTGGGTGCCGGCTACCGCGAGCAGACTGAGGCGAAATTCCACGTGGTGGCGTACGACTTCGGCGTAAAGCGCAACATCCTGCGCAAGCTGGCCGAGCGCGGCTGCAAGGTGACGGTGGTGCCGGCCAAGACCAGCGCGGCAGAGGTGAGGAAGCTCAACCCGGACGGCGTGTTCCTGTCCAATGGCCCCGGCGATCCCGAGCCATGCGATTACGCGATCGGCGCGACCAAGCAGTTCCTCCATGACGGCACGCCGCTGTTCGGCATCTGCCTGGGCCACCAGATCCTGGGCCTGGCGATCGGTGCGAAGACGCTGAAGATGAAGTTCGGCCACCGTGGCGCCAACCATCCGGTGCAGGACCTGCACAGCAAAAAAGTGATGATCACCAGCCAGAACCACGGCTTTGCGGTGGATGTGGCGACCCTGCCAAAGAATGCGCGGGTGACCCACGTGTCGCTGTTCGACGGCACCCTGCAGGGCTTCGAACTGACCGACAAGCCGGCGTTCTGCTTCCAGGGTCACCCTGAGGCCAGCCCCGGCCCGCAGGATGTGGATTACCTGTTTGACCGCTTCGTCCAGTCGATGGAGAAGCGTCGCTAGACGTTGGTCGCCAGTCGTTCGTTGAGACGACCAGCGGTGTTGCTAACGACTAGCGTCTAACGACTAGTGACTGAAAAATTATGCCAAAACGTACCGACCTAAAATCCATCCTCATCATCGGCGCGGGCCCGATCGTCATCGGTCAGGCCTGCGAGTTCGACTATTCCGGCGCACAGGCCTGCAAGGCGCTGCGCGAGGAAGGCTATCGCGTCATCCTGGTGAACTCCAATCCGGCCACCATCATGACCGACCCGAACATGGCCGATGCCACCTACATCGAGCCCATCACCTGGAAGATGGTGGAGAAGATCATCGCCAAGGAGCGTCCGGATGCGATCCTGCCCACCATGGGCGGACAGACCGCGCTGAACTGCGCGCTGGACCTGGCCAAGCACGGCGTGCTGGAGAAATACAAGGTGGAGATGATCGGCGCCACGCGCGAGGCGATCGACAAGGCGGAAGACCGCGAGAAATTCAAGCAGGCGATGACCAAGATCGGCCTGGCCTCCGCGCGCTCGGTGATCGCGCACAGCATGGAAGAGGCGCTGCAGGTGCAGCAGGCGCTGGGTTTCCCCACCGTGATCCGTCCCTCGTTCACCATGGGCGGCTCCGGCGGCGGCATCGCCTATAACCGCGAAGAATTCGTCGAGATCTGCGAGCGCGGCCTCGAAGCCAGCCCCACCAAGGAGCTGCTGATCGAGGAATCGCTGCTGGGCTGGAAAGAATACGAGATGGAAGTCGTGCGCGACCGCAACGACAACTGCATCATCATCTGCTCGATCGAAAACCTCGACCCGATGGGCGTGCACACCGGCGACTCGATCACCGTGGCCCCCGCACAGACGCTAACCGACAAGGAATACCAGATCATGCGCGACGCCTCGCTGGCCGTGCTGCGCGAGATCGGCGTGGACACCGGCGGCTCCAACGTGCAGTTCGCCATCAACCCGAACAACGGGCGCATGGTGGTGATCGAGATGAACCCGCGCGTGTCGCGTTCGTCCGCACTGGCCTCCAAGGCGACCGGCTTCCCCATCGCGAAAGTGGCGGCCAAGCTGGCTGTCGGCTACACCCTGGACGAGCTGAAGAACGACATCACCGGCGGCATGACCCCGGCTTCGTTCGAGCCCACCATCGATTACGTGGTGACCAAGATCCCGCGTTTCGCCTTCGAGAAATTCCCGCAGGCCAACGACCGCCTCACCACCCAGATGAAGTCGGTGGGCGAGGTGATGGCGATGGGCCGCACTTTCCAGGAATCGTTCCAGAAAGCCCTGCGCGGCCTGGAAGTGGGCGTGGACGGGCTGGACAGCAAGTACAGCGACCGCGAAGCCATCATCGCCGAACTGGGCGCGCCCGGACCGGAGCGCATCTGGGCGGTGGGCGACGCCTTCCGCCTCGGCATGAGCGTGGGCGAGGTGTTTGCGGTCAGCAAGATTGATCCGTGGTTCCTGGTGCAGATCAACGACCTGATCCAGCGCGAAGCCGCGCTGATCGGGCGCAGCCTGGACAGCATCACGGTAGAGGAGCTGCGCAGCCTCAAGCGTGCCGGCTTCTCCGATCGCCGTCTGGGCGCGCTGCTCGGTTGCGATGCGCCGGCCGTGCGCGCCCTGCGCCATGCGCTGAAGCTGCGCCCGGTGTACAAGCGTGTGGACACCTGCGCGGCCGAGTTTGCCACCAACACTGCCTACATGTACTCCACCTACGAGGAGGAGTGCGAGTCGCAGCCTACCGATCGCAAGAAGATCATGGTGCTGGGCGGCGGTCCCAACCGCATCGGCCAGGGTATCGAATTCGACTACTGCTGCGTGCATGCCGCGCTGGCGATGCGCGAAGACGGCTACGAGACCATCATGGTCAACTGCAACCCTGAGACTGTTTCCACCGACTACGACAGCTCGGATCGCCTCTATTTCGAGCCGCTGACGCTGGAAGACGTGCTGGAAATTGTGGCCGTGGAGAAGCCGGCCGGCGTGATCGTGCAGTACGGCGGCCAGACTCCGCTGAAGCTGGCGCGCGGCCTGGAGAAGAACGGCGTGCCCATCATCGGCACCACGCCCGACATGATCGACTGCGCGGAAGACCGCGCGCGCTTCCAGCAGATGCTGCAGCAGCTCAACCTGAAACAGCCGCCCAACCGCACCGCCAGCACACCGGAGCAGGCCGTGCAGGCCGCGCAGGAGATCGGCTACCCGATGGTCATGCGTCCTTCCAACGTGCTGGGCGGCCGTGCCATGGAGATCGTGCACAGCCAGGCCGATCTCGAGCGCTACATGCGCGAGGCGGTGGAGAGCGCCAAGATTTACCCTGAGCGCATGCCCATCCTGCTCGACCGCTTCCTCAACGATGCGATCGAGGTGGACGTGGATGCCGTGTCCGACGGCAAAGTCGTATTGATCGGCGGCATCATGCAGCACATCGAGGAAGCCGGTGTGCACTCTGGCGACTCGGCCTGCTCGCTGCCGCCGTTCAGCCTGTCGCCGGCCATGCAGGACGAGCTGCGCCGCCAGACCGTGGCGATGGCCAAGTCGCTCAACGTGGTGGGCCTGATGAACGTGCAGTTCGCCATCCAGGGCGAGACCGTGTACGTGCTGGAAGTGAACCCGCGCGCATCGCGCACCGTGCCGTTCGTGTCCAAGGCCACCGGCGTGCCGCTGGCCAAGGTGGCCGCGCGCTGCATGGTGGGCAAGTCGCTGGCCGAGCAGGGCGTGACCGAAGAAGTGATCCCGCCTTACTACTCGGTCAAGGAAGCCGTGTTCCCCTTCATCAAATTCCCCGGCGTGGACACCATCCTGGGCCCGGAAATGAAATCCACCGGCGAGGTGATGGGCGTGGGCGAGACCTTCGCCGAGGCCTTCGTCAAGTCGCAGCTGGCTGCTGGGGTGAAACTGCCCACCGCCGGCAAGGTGTTCATCAGCGTGCGCGAGGCCGACAAGCAGGGTGCGGTGGAAGTGGCCAAGAGCCTGCAGGCGCTCGGCTTCACCATCCTGGCTACCCGCGGTACCGCCTCCGTGATCGATGCGGCCGGCGTGAAGGTGAACGTGGTCAACAAGGTGACTGAAGGGCGTCCGCATATCGTCGACATGATCAAGAACGGCGAGATCTGCCTGATCATCAACACCGTGGACAGCAAGCGCAGCGCGATGCAGGATTCCTATTCCATTCGCCATGCCGCCCTGCAGGGCCGCGTGACTTACTACACCACACTGGCTGGGGCACGTGCAGCCTGTGTCGGCATGCAGCATCTCACTGAACTGAACGTATATGACCTGCAGGCGCAGCAGAAGCGCCTCGGTCGCTAGGAAACTGAAGGAATCCCCATGAGCAAGATCCCATTGACTGTAGTTGGCGCAGAGCTTTTGCGCAGCGAGTTGCATCACCTGAAGACTGTTGATCGCCCCTGGGTGATCACCGCCATCGCCGAGGCGCGCGCGCAGGGCGACCTGTCGGAAAACGCCGAATACGATGCGGCCAAGGAAAAGCAGGGCTTCATCGAGGGCCGCATTGCCGACCTCGAAGGCAAGCTGGCCAACGCGCAGATCATCGACCCGACCACGCTGGATGCGGACGGCCGCATCGTCTTTGGCGCGACAGTCGAGCTCGAGGATGCCGATTCCGGCGATTCGGTGATCTACCAGATCGTCGGCGACGACGAGGCCGACATCAGGCAGGGCAAGATTTCCGTGTCCTCGCCGATCGCGCGCGCGCTGATCGGCAAGTATGCCGGCGACAGCGTCGATGTCCAGGCGCCGGGCGGCGTGCGCCAGTACGAAGTGCTGGACGTGTTGTACAAGTAAGATGAAACGTTTCTGGGACGGTCTTGCCGGCGGACTTCTGGTGCTGTGGATCGGCGGCATGTGGGCGATCGGCTAT
>DATDDN010000122.1:0-2457 GCA_036523795.1 Gallionellaceae bacterium
CTGCCGTTCGCGCTCACCAACGCGCAGCAGAAGGTGTGGCGCGAAATCAGCCACGACCTGGCCCAGACCCATCCCATGCAGCGCCTGCTGCAGGGCGACGTCGGCAGCGGCAAGACCATCGTTGCCGCACTCGCCGCACTGCAGGCCATCGAAAACGGCTACCAGGTGGCGCTGATGGCACCCACCGAAATCCTCGCCGAGCAGCACTACCTCAAGCTGCGCGACTGGCTGGAGCCGCTCGGCATCAGCCCCGCATGGCTGTCCGGCAGCCTGAAGAAAAAGGACAAGACCGCCGCCATCGAGCGCGTCGCCAGCGGCGACACCCTGCTCGCCATCGGCACCCACGCCCTGTTCCAGAGCCAGGTCGAGTTCAACCAGCTCGGCCTGGTGATCGTGGACGAGCAGCACAAGTTCGGCGTGCAGCAGCGCCTGGCCCTGCGCGGCAAGGGGGGCAAACCGCACCAGCTGATGATGAGCGCGACACCGATTCCAAGAACCCTGGCGATGAGCTACTTCGCCGACCTCGACGTCTCGGTGATCGACGAACTGCCGCCGGGGCGCACGCCGGTGGTCACCAAGCTGGTCAACGATGTCCGCCGTGAAGAAGTGTTCGAACGCGTGCGCCACGCCTGCCAGGAAGGTCGCCAGGCCTACTGGGTGTGCCCGCTGATCGATGAATCCGAGGCGCTGCAATTGCAGACCGCACTGGAAACCTATGCCACCCTGAGCGAGACCTTCCCCGACCTGCGCGTAGGCCTGGTGCACGGCAAACTGGACAACGCCGAGAAGGCGCGCGTGATGGCCGCGTTCAAGGCCAACGACATCCAGCTGCTGGTCGCCACCACGGTGATCGAGGTGGGCGTGGACGTGCCCAATGCCAGCATGATGGTGATCGACCACGCCGAGCGCATGGGCCTGGCGCAGCTCCACCAGCTGCGCGGCCGCGTCGGCCGTGGCGCGGCGCACAGCCTGTGCGTGCTGCTGTTCAGCACCCCGCTGTCCGAGCTGGCGCGCGCCCGCCTCAAGATCATCTACGAAAACACCGACGGCTTTGCCATCGCCCAGCACGACCTGCAGCTGCGCGGTCCCGGCGAACTGCTGGGCGCGCGCCAGAGCGGTGTGCCCATGCTACGCTTCGCCGATATCGAACAGGATGCGGCGCTGCTCAACCAGGCGCGCGACATGGCCGACGAAATGCTGCGCGACTATCCCGACGCCGCACGCGCCCACCTGCAACGCTGGATGGCCAGCAAACCGGACTACCTCCAAGCATGAGCACCCTCACCCACGACACCTTCTGGCACGGCACCACCATCGGCGCAGCAGGCGTGCTGCAGCCCTGGCTGCACGACCACGGCTCGCTCACCCGGCGCATCCAGCTGCGCTGCCACCAGTTTGCCGTGCAGCCGCTGCGCAGCAGCCTGGCGCGCATCGCCCATGACGAAGCCGCCCTGCTCGGCATCCGCCCGCACCAGCTGGCCTATTCGCGCGAAGTGTTCCTGCACGCCGATGGCAAGCCGGTAGTGTTTGCCCACAGCGCCTGTGCACCGCGCCACCTGCACGGCGCCTGGGCCGCGCTGGCCGGCCTCGGCAACCGTCCGCTGGGCGCCATGCTGTTCACCCACCCCTTGGTGGTGCGCCAGCCGCTGCGCTTCAAGGCGCTGCGCGCGCACCATCCGCTGTACCAGCGCGCAGCCGCTGCCGGCCCCATGCCGCACACCCTGTGGGCACGGCGCTCGCTGTTCACCCTGTACGGTGCGCCGCTGCTGGTGACGGAGGTGTTCCTGCCCAGCATAGCGAAGCTCCCAAACGATCCCCTCCCCCTTGCAGGGGGAGGGTCAGGGAGAGGGTAGAAGCTTCAGTCCCTCTCCCCACGGGGAGAGGGAGCACGCAACGGCTGCCTTGGCGTAAAATTCGCCCATGAATCTCTCGAATCGCCTGCCCCTCTACTACCGCCTGATGCGCCTGGACCGACCCATCGGCTCCCTGCTGCTGCTGTGGCCCACGCTGTGGGCGCTGTGGATCGCCAGCAATGGCCATCCTGGATTGCTCATCCTGTTCATCTTCGCAGCCGGCACCGTGCTGATGCGCTCCGCCGGCTGCGTGATCAACGACTACGCCGACCACGACATCGACAAGCACGTGAAGCGCACCCAGCATCGCCCCATCACCGCTGGCCATGTGTCGCGCGGCGAAGCGCTGTGGCTGGCGGCTGCACTGGCGTTGCTGGCCCTGCTGCTGATCCTGCCGCTCAACACGCTCACCCTGATGCTGTCGGTGCCGGCGGTGTTCCTGGCCGGCAGCTACCCGTTCACCAAGCGCTTCTTCGCCATTCCGCAGGCGTATCTCGGCATCGCCTTCGGCTTCGGCATCCCCATGGGCTTCGCCGCCGTGCAGGGCACTGTGCCTGCAATCGCGTGGGTGATGCTGCTCGCCAACATCTTCTGGTGCATCGCC
>DATDDN010000123.1:0-2569 GCA_036523795.1 Gallionellaceae bacterium
GGAAGCCGAGCAGGCTCGTCAGGTGGCGCAGGGTCAGGCAGACGCGGCCGTGATCGCCGCCAAAGGTGCAGCTCAAGCCCGCGTGATCCAAGCCGAAGCGGAGGCAAAAGCGAACCAACTCCTCGCGGCGTCGTTGACACCTCAGCTCGTGCAATATCAATACATTTTGAAACTTGCGCCCGGCGTTCAGACGATCTTTGTTCCTAGTGGCAACCAATTCATTTTGCCATTGCCAAATGAAACAAACAGTACTACCCCTGCAACTGCCCCAACTGCGCCTCCGACAGTAACGCCTTAGGCGTTCACGAGTTAAAATATATGACCAGTAACCAGCAATCACTGGCTACTGGTCTTTCTTTTTATTAGGAGATGGATGGCAATTCCCAAAACTGGACGCGAGATCCGCTTGACGACATTATCTGCCTGTGCGGGTTGAGCGTCCAAACTAAGCGCGGAGGCGCTGACGCAGGTGCTGCGTCCGATCAAGGATACCTTCAATAACGATTCTTTCCCCGATCTTTTGGTAGGTCTGCGGGAACCTGATGACGCGGCAGTTTGGCGTTTGGATGAAGACCGCGCCATCGTCGTGACGACAGATTTCTTCACACCCGTTGTGGACGATGCTTACGATTATGGAGCAATCGCCGCGGCGAACAGCATGTCCGATGTGTACGCGATGGGAGGCCAGCCCTTCCTGGCATTAAACATCACTGCGTTACCTGAGGATCTGCCAAACGAAATCTCAAGCGAGATCATCCGCGGCGGCGCCATCCACGCCGCCGATCAGGATGATGACCGGAAATTTCGCGGCCTTGGCCAGGTCGAACTGGGCGTCGAGCAAATCCACGCGCAGCTTGGGCACCTCGGCGTCGTAGGTTGCCTTGTCGATCTTGTGGCCGAGTTCTGCTGATTCAAACATGACATGACTCCTGTGGGTGTTATAGCTGATCTGGCGCAATCACCAGGCGCAGTGTGGTCTGCTCGTCGCCCTCGCGGCTGCGGCGCGCCAGCCACCAGATCGCACCCTTCCTGATGCTGAAGATGGCATGGCCGCCGCACAGCAATTCGGCTGCCACGCTGCCGAGGGTGGGCTGGTGGCCCACGAGCAGCACGCAGCCGCCGTCGTCGGGCCAGCCGGCGGCGTGCAGCAGGGCATCGGCGCTGGCGCCGGGGGCGATATGCGGATCGGTGGTGTAATGTCTGGTGAGGGCCTGTACCGTCTGCTGCGTGCGCAGCGCCGGGCTGGCCAGGATACGGGTGCCGTGCGGCAGGCGACCGTGCAGGAATTGCGCCATGCGGGCTGCCTGTCTGTGGCCCTTGTCGGTCAGCGGCCTTTCCATGTCGGGCATGCCATCAGCGGCTTCGGCGTGGCGCCAGAGTATGAGTTCCATGCACCCCTCCGCATGAATGACAATTTTGCTGAAAGCATATACCGTATATACTGAATTTGCCATCCCACAAACTGCAAGGAGAGCATCATGGCAGAAAAGATTGCCGCCCCCAGTAATCCCCGCATGTCGCGCGCCAAGAAAGGCATCAACGTGCCCAAGGCGGCGGCGCGGAAGGCGGCACCGGCCAGACATTCGCTGACCGTCAAACGCGCAGCCGCCAAGGCGGCGACTGAGAGCAAGGCGGCCAAACCCAAAAAGGACAAGAAGGACAAGAAAGCCGGCAGCAAGACCAAGGTGGTGCGCGACAGCTTCACCATGCCGCAAGCCGATTATGGCCTGATTGCCGAACTGAAGCAGCGCTGCCAGAAGCAGGATATGCACGTGAAGAAAAGCGAGCTGCTGCGCGCGGGACTCCAGGTGCTGAATCAGCTCAGCGCGGCGCAGCTCAAGCTGGTGCTGAGCGGTCTGGAGAAGATCAAGACCGGGCGCCCGAAGAAGAGCTAAAGGGTACGGTCGTGAATCATGGGGTGGGCTCGGCCGCTTTTGCCGGCAGGTTGCTCAGCTCCTGCAGCAACTGCAGCTGGGCACAGTTGGGGGCACCACGGCGCGAGGTGTTGAGCTTGTAGTGGCCATCGGCATCCATGATCCAGGCCTGGTGGTTGTCGTGCAGGTAGGCCTTGAGTCCTTCATCGATCACGCGCTTCTTGAGCTTCTTGTCCAGCACCGGAAAGCAGACTTCGATGCGGCGGAAGAAATTGCGGTCCATCCAGTCGGCGCTGGAGAGATACACGTCATTGGCGGTGTTGTTGCGGAAATAGAAGATGCGGGTGTGTTCGAGGAAGCGGCCGATCACCGAACGCACGCTGATGTTTTCCGACAGGCCTTTCACGCCCGGGCGGAGCGCGCACACGCCGCGCACGATCAGTTCCACCTGCACGCCAGCTTGCGACGCCTCATACAGCGCGGTGATGGTCTCCGGTTCCAGCAATGAATTCATCTTGGCGATGATGTGCGCCGGCTGGCCTGCTTTCGCCAGGGCGGTCTCGTGCTGGATCGCCGCCACGATCTGGCTGTGCAGGGTGAACGGCGATTGCCACAGATGGTGCAGCTTGTTCGCCTTGCCCAGGCTGGTAAGCTGCACGAACACCTCATTCACGTCGGCGCAGACTTCCTCGTTG
>DATDDN010000124.1:0-12903 GCA_036523795.1 Gallionellaceae bacterium
CCACTGCCCGCACTGCAACGCGCCGCTGGCCGGGCGTTTCAGCAAGTTCAACGAGTCCTTCGGACGCCAGCGCATCCCGGTCACCATCCAGCACAGATAGAGGAGCGAGCCATGATCACCCAGCCAGCTTTCCCGGTGCGGATACCCGCCGACTCGGTGCTGCTGGAGGGTGATCTCACGCTGCCCCTGAATCCGCTGGGCGTGGTGCTGTTTGCCCACGGCAGCGGCAGCAGTCGCCACAGTCCGCGCAACACCTATGTCGCCGGAATCTTGCAGCAGTCCGGCATCGCCACACTGCTGTTCGACCTGCTCACGCGCGAAGAAGACCTCGATTACGCCACCCGCTTCGATATCCCCCTGCTCACCCGGCGCCTGCTCGCCGCGACAGCCTGGATCAGGCAGTCACCGCAGGCAAACGCGCTGAAGATCGGCTATTTCGGCGCCAGCACCGGAGCTGCGGCTGCGCTGCAGGCTGCGGCCGCCGACCCCGCCATCGCGGCCGTCGTGTCGCGCGGCGGCCGCCCCGACCTCGCCGGCGAAAGCGCATTGCAGCGCGTGCAATCGCCCACCCTGCTGATCGTGGGGGGCGATGACTACGGCGTGATCGAATTGAACGAACAGGCTCGTGCGCTGATGCGATGCGAGAAAAAACTGGAGCTGGTGCCGCGCGCCACCCACCTGTTCGAAGAACCGGGCACGCTGGAACAGGCGGCGCGGCTGGCGGCACGCTGGTTTGTGCAGCATCTGGGAACGCAGCAGGCGTAGATACCGATTCACTGCAAAGAGGTTCTTGCCCCCTGCGGGGTAAGGGGCTGATCTCTGCAGCTAGCTCTTTGGCTTCAACAGCGCCACCACTTCCTCGTCTTCCACCTGCGTGAACTCGCGGTAGAACTGCCCCACCGCATAGAACTCCTCCGGCGCGTACAGGCACACCACTTCGTCGGCATAGGCGCGCACTTTGTCCAGCGTGTCTGGCGGCGCCACCGGCACCGCACAGATCAGTCTGGCCGGCTTCCTGGCGCGCAGCGCGTGCAGCGCTGCGATCATGGTGGAGCCGGTGGCGAGGCCGTCATCCACCACGATAACGATGCGCCCGGCCGGATCGAGCGGCGGGCGGATGGGCGTGTATTGCGCACGCCGTTCGCGCATCACCTGCAGCTGGTGTTCCTTTTCGGCAGCAAGGTAGCCGTCGCTTGCCATGCGCCAGGCGTGGTCGCCCAGGTAGACCCAGCCCGACTCGTCCACCGAGCCCAGCGCCAGCTCGGGGTTACCGGGCGCGCGCAGCTTGCGCACCAGCACCACGTCCACCTCGCCCTGCAGCGCCGCGGCAATCTGCTTGGCCATGGGCACCGCGCCGCGCGGGATGGCCAGCACCAGCGGGTTTTTCCCCTGATAGGCGCGCAATTCCTCGGCCAGGCGGCGCGCGGCATCGTCTCGATTCTGGAATAGCATGGCTCGCCCTCCTCGCAGATGGTTGGGAATTACTATACGCCGCATTCCCGCGTTTTACCCCTGCGGGCGCAAGCTGCCCCGCTCGCGGTATAATTGCGCCTTTCGCTTTTCCAATACCCATCGTTGCCCCGGAGCCATCGCCATGTCGCACAACCTGTTCAACTCCCGCCAGACCTTCAAACTCGCCAGCGGCAAGCAAGGCACGCTGTATTCGCTGCCCGCACTGGAAGCTGCCAATATCGGCAAAATTTCGCGCCTGCCGGTTTCCATCCGCATCGTGCTGGAGTCTGTCTTGCGCAACTGCGACGGCAAGAAGGTGAGCGAACAGCATGTGCGCGAGCTGGCCAACTGGAAGGCTAATGCAACCAGGTCTGAAGAAATCCCCTTCGTGGTGGCGCGCATCGTGCTGCAGGACTTCACGGGCGTGCCGCTGCTGGCCGACCTCGCCGCCATGCGCGACGCCGCCGCCAAACAGGGCAAAGACCCCAAGGTGATCGAGCCGCTGGTGCCGGTGAACCTGGTGGTGGACCACTCGGTGCAGGTGGACTACTACAACCGCCCGGACGCGCTGAAGCTCAACATGGAACTGGAATTCGAGCGCAACACCGAGCGCTACCGCTTCATGAAGTGGGGCATGCAGGCATTCGACACCTTCAAGGTGGTGCCGCCCGGCATTGGCATCGTGCACCAGGTGAACCTGGAATACCTGGCACGCGGCGTGCAGCACAAGAATGACGTGTACTACCCCGACACCCTGGTGGGCACCGACAGCCACACCACCATGATCAACGGCATCGGCGTGGTGGGCTGGGGCGTGGGCGGCATCGAGGCGGAAGCCGGCATGCTGGGTCAGCCGGTGTACTTCCTCACTCCGGACGTGGTGGGCGTGAACCTGAAGGGCAAGCTGAAGGAAGGCGTCACCGCCACCGACCTGGTGCTCACCGTCACCGAACTCTTGCGCCGCCAGAAAGTGGTGGGCAAGTTCGTCGAGTTCTTCGGCGAAGGCACCGCCGCACTGACCCTGCCGGACCGCGCCACCATCGCCAACATGGCCCCGGAATACGGCGCCACCATGGGCTTCTTCCCGGTGGATGACGTGACCGTGCAGTTCATGAAAAACACCGGCCGCACCGCCGAGGAAGTGGATGCCTTTTCTGCCTACTTCAAGGCGCAGAACCTGTTCGGCATCCCCAAGGCCGGCGACATCGACTACAGCGCCGTGGTGGAGCTGGACTTGAGCAGCATCGAGCCTTCCCTGTCCGGCCCCAAGCGCCCGCAGGACCGCATCGCACTGTCGAAGATGAAGGAAACCTTCAACACCCTGTTCTCCAAGCCCATCGCCGAGAACGGCTTCAACCAGCCGGCCGACAAGCTGAACACCCGCTACGCCACCGGCAAGGATGATCTGAAAATCGGCAACGGCGACGTGCTGATCGCCGCCATCACCAGCTGCACCAACACCTCCAACCCCGGCGTGCTGCTGGCCGCCGGCCTGCTGGCCAAGAAGGCGGTGGCCAAGGGCCTGAGCGTGGCGCCGCACATCAAGACCTCGCTCGCCCCGGGATCGCGCGTGGTGACCGAATACCTCACCAACGCCGGCCTGCTGGAGCCGCTGGCCCAGCTGGGCTTCTCCGTCGCTGCCTACGGCTGCACCACCTGCATCGGCAATGCCGGCCCGCTGCGCGAGGACATCGACAAGACCATCACCGACAACAACCTGATCGCTGCGGCCGTGCTCTCCGGCAACCGCAACTTCGAGGCGCGCATCCATCCCAACATCAAGGCCAACTTCCTGGCTAGCCCTCCATTAGTTGTGGCCTACGCCATCGCCGGAAAGTCCAACATCGACCTCAGCACCGAGCCGCTGGGCGTGGGCCGCGACGGCCAGCCGGTGTACCTGAAGGACATCTGGCCCAACAGCAATGAAGTGGCCACCATGATGAAATTCGCCGCCGATCCGGCGGTGTACCAGAAGCTGTATGGCGATCTCACCAAGGACCTGCCGCTGTGGAACGCCGTGCCCGCGCCCACCGGCAACCAGTACCAGTGGGATGACTCCACCTACATCGCCAAGCCGCCGTTCTTCGACGCCGCTGTGCCCAAGATCGGCGACATCAAGGCCGCCCGCGCACTGGCGCTGCTGGGCGATTCCGTCACCACCGACCACATCAGCCCGGCCGGCAGCTTCAAGCCCACCACCCCGGCAGGCCAGTACCTGCAGGGCAAGGGCGTGGCGGTGAAGGACTTCAACAGCTACGGCGCACGCCGCGGCAACCACGAGGTGATGATGCGCGGAACCTTCGCCAACGTGCGCATCAAGAACCTGATGCTGCCGCCGAATGCGGACGGCTCGCGCATCGAAGGCGGCTACACTCTGTACAACGGCGAGCAGATGTCGATCTACGACGCCGCGATGAAGCACATCGCTGCCGGCACCCCCACCGTGATCTTCGCAGGCGAAGAGTACGGCACCGGCTCCAGCCGCGACTGGGCCGCCAAGGGCACCCAGCTGCTGGGCGTGAAGGCGGTGATTGCCAAGAGCTACGAGCGCATCCACCGCAGCAACCTGGTGGGCATGGGCGTGCTGCCGCTGCAGTTCAAGGGCAGCGACAACCTCGCCGCACTCAACCTGACCGGCGAGGAAAGCTTCGACATCAGCGGCCTCAACGGCGAGATCAAGCCGCAACAGGACGTGACCCTCACCATTCACCGCCGCGACGGCAGCAAAGAGAACGTCACCCTGCTGCTGCGCATCGATACCCCGATCGAAGTGGACTACTACCGCAACGGCGGCATCCTGCCCTTCGTGCTGAAGGAGCTGGTAGCCAAGGCGTAAGCGGCTGGTTCAGTGAGGTGGAAAAACAGGAAGCCCGCGGATGCGGGCTTCTTTGTTTGGGGCGGCTATTCGGCCGTTGCGGACAATTTCGGCAATCTGTTGGTACGACCGCTTAGCACCGGGGTGCGGACTTATGTCTTCACCTCATCCTTAACAGTTGTTAGTGACTCTCCAGTCATTGGCATGCCAAAATATAATTAAAAAAACCAGTCAATTCCACACCTCACTTTTACATGCCAGTAGTCCGGATAAGCCTCCTCGAACTGGATCTGAACCTGAGCCGGCGCAAGGGTGTGCGCTATGTACGCTTCATGGACTGATACTCGCCCGCACGCGCTGGCAACTGAAGCGCGCGGTAGCGGAAATGAACCGTTGGTTCGGTGAGGCCGGATTGGCGCAGCACCCGGATAAGACCTTCATCGGGCGCATCGGGCGGGGATTCGATTGGCTGGGTTACCAGTTCTGTGCGAAAGGACTGCCCGGTGTTTCCGCAAAATCCATCGAACGATTTGCAGCAAAACTCCGCCGACTTTTGGAGCAGACCCGACTCAGCGGCTCCTCGAATGAGGAGCGCCAGCGTCGGGTGGCGGAGTACATCAGGCGATGGCAGAGCGCGACTATCTGCCCCCGTGGGGGTGCGGAGCACTCTATTGGGAAGTCGAACTAGACCATTAAGCGGTTCGCCAACGAATGCCGCCCAATTCAACTTCCCTATTTTTCAATAGATTTCACTAGGGCATCGATGACCTGATCAGCCATCGAAGAATCCAACTGCATCGAGATCATAAGCTCCATGGACAGCCTGGCGAATTCTTGGCGCACTGCCTCGACCTGCTCGTCGTAAAACCCACCATCACCTTCCCTTGGCATTAATAAATTTATATAAGCCTGAAGATCGGCCAATATGTTCGACACGTCCGGAACAACGTTCGACGCTACATACTTCTTCGCTGCTTCTGCTTCAGAGGACGAATATGACAAGCCATTTTCACTACTCTTCTGCGCCCAGGCCGTCTCCAAGGCAAACAACCAATTAGTTACAGTGGGATCCGTCGCGGGGGGGGATTCGATCGTCGCTGCGACCGCGCCCCCTGTCAACGTGTAGTTAGAACCCGTCTGACTTAATGTCAAGGATTGGGACGCAAAACTGGTGTAAGTTCCGGCAGCCGTACCGCTGACATCTGCCGTGCCCGATACCGTGACTGTGTCACTGCCATAAAGGTTGCCCGCAACGAATCCGCTTGTGAAAGTAGTGGTATGATCAAAAGGTTTACTGACAGTAATGCTCACGGGTCGCTGGTTGACCGTTAAATCACCGGCAACGGTCGTGATCGCATAGTTTGCGGGAAGGAATCCGCCCGCCCCGGTCTCGCCCGTAATGTTGATGTTTCCCGCATAGGTATTGGCCGCCGTCCCTGCCGTCGATGCATAACTACTGGCACTCGCAAGCGCGACGTTGGTGATGCTGTCCGTATAGCCCATGGTGCCGGCCGACAAGGTGAATGCGGTGGTATCAAGCGTCAGCGCTTGACCGTAAGTCTTCGACTGGTTACTGGCCGTGAGCGTAATGGGCCGCTGGTTGACGGTCCAGTTGGCGGTGGCACCCGTGGCGAAGCTGGAGTAAAAATTGGAGGTCAGGCCGCTCGAATAGGCGAGGCCCGTGTAACTGCCGGCATTAAGCTTGGTGCTTGAGCTTGCGGCGAAGGTACCACCGGTCCACGACCACGTCGGCGTCCCGCTGGGCGCATTGATGTTCACCGCCGTCCAGATGGGAGCCAGCGTAGTGCCGGTATTCAGCAAATAGACCGGCGACAAGACATCGCCATAAGTGCTCGATCCGCCCGATGTCATCTGGACATTGATCGGCGCGTTCACCGTGCCGATGATGTAATCCAGACCGCCGGCGTTGCTCACCGTCGTCGCCGGGTCGGTCACCGCGCTCGCATTGCGCGAGTCTATGATCTGGCCGCCGCCGCTGAAGCTCGATCCGTTCACCGCGTAGGCGTATCCCGAGCCGCCCGTGCCATACGTGATATGGATCGACGCCCCGTTCGGGAACGCCATGGCGTCGGAACCGAAGGTCAGCGCAGCGGAACTGCCGAACTGGATGTTGCGGTAGGCATTGAGATACAAGGCGGTGCCGGTCTGCCAGGTCACGGTGTCGTTGATGATGATGTCGCCGTTGCTGCCGGAAGCACCCGACCCGCATGAAGAGCCACCTGCATCACAGGTTGCGCCACCGAAAGTAGTCTGGATAGTGACATCATTGGTGTCGAGCGCCGTACCCAGCGCCGCGCCACTGATGTCGCCGCCGGCAGGCGATACCGTGAAATCGTAAGGGTCGAGCAGCCACGTGCCGGTCTTGCCGTTGAATGCCTTGGTGCTGATGCTCGCCGTATCGGCGATCTTGAGGCTGTGACCGCTGGTCTCGATGAAGCCGCCATCGCCCGAAACGCTGCCGCCCTGCGCGCTGATGCTGCCGCTCACCGTGGTATGGCTACCCGGATTGGACAGGTCGGCCAGCAGAGTCACGCTGCCCCCCTTGCCGTTCGCAGCCCCATCCACGTTGATGCTGCCGCTGTGATCAATCGTGCTGCTAGCCAAAAGACGCACGGTGCCGCCATCGCTGGAAATTCCCCTGGCCTCGATCACGCCACTGTTCACGACCTGTCCCAACAACTGGTTCGCCGACTGGGCGGACATGATGACTGTGCCGCCGTCGGCCTGCACTAAGTGTCTATTCTCGACCAGCGTATTGATGCTGGCCTTGTCCACCTGCACGCCGATCAACTGGTTGCCGGTGAGGCTGAGGGTAACGGCTTCGCCTGCCGCCAATGCCACCGTGCCCATCTGCGCCATGATCACGCCTTCGTTGCGCACTTCGGGTGCCAGCAGCGCCACGTATTTGGCGTCGATGGTTCCCTGGTTCACCACGCTGCCCGTTGCACCATCGCGGGTGAAGCGGTTGTTGCCCGCAAGGAAATCCTCGTTCTTGATATTGAGCGTCGAGGCAACCAGTCCCCCGACGTTTACGCTCGCGCCTTGCGCGAACAGCACGCCGTTGGGGTTGATGAGGTACACCTGGCCGTTGGCCGTGAGCGAACCGTAGATGGCAGAGGGATCGGCGCCGATGACGCGGTTGAGCGCGACGGCGTTGGCGGAAGGCTGCTGGAAATTCACCGAGGCATTGGCGCCGATGTTGAAGCTCTGCCAGTTGAGGATGGCCTGATTGCTGGTCTGCTGGACGGTCATGGCATTGCCGGACTGGGTAATCGCCGCCTGGCCCGCCACCACCTGCCCGCCTGTGGGCAACGCATTGGGCGCGGGCGCGGCGCAGGCCGCCTGCGCGATCAGCGCGCTTGCCAGGATGCTGGCTACGCGCTTGACCGTGCTCGCGGGCTTGCCGCGCGCGGCGGCGTGTTCTGCCGCTACCACGTAGGCTTGGCGGACATCATTCCAGACGATGCGATAGATCTTGTTCATGCTTTTACTCCCTAAGTGCTTTTATTTGGACTGGACAGGTTAAAACCTGGCGTTCAGGCTAAGCCAGGCACGCGCCTGGTTGCCGTAGCCGTCCACGTTGTGATGATTGGCGTCCTCGCCGGGATTGGTTCCCAGGGGGGTGGCGATGCTGGCCGTGAAGAGGAAGGCAGGATTGATGCGCCAGTCCATGCCCGCGCCGACGCCGCTCAAGGTATAGGTGTTGGGCAAGGCGGGATTGCCCGCATTCCAGTTCGCCCACAGCGTGTGGTTCAGCGTGATGCCGCCCAGGTCATAGAACAAGTGGCCGGTCAACTGGTCGCCCAACTGGGTGCCGAAATCGAAATTGAACAGCCAGCCATCGTCGCCCGCCGCTTCGCCCACAGGATAGGCGCGCACGCCATTGGGGCCGCCCAGGATCAGTTGCTGGGAGGTATCGAGGTTCTTGCCGGCGATCTGGCCGCGTAGCGTGGCGTTCAGTTTCCAGTCATGCGGCAGACTGCTCAACCAGCCGAAGTTGTATCCGATCTTGTTGAAGCTGCCCTGCACCTGGCGCGTCGTGTTGTCGGTCGCAAGGGCCGTGGCATTCAGCTGGTCGGTGTTGCCGGAGACGAAGTTCGCACCGAAGCTCGCCACGCCGCCCAGGCGGGTGCTTATGGTGTAGCCGTTCATGCCGAGATTGAAGGCACCCACATGACGGTTGCTGGTCTCGCCTGCAACGGTGCTGTCCACCAGTGTCGAATCGTCATAGCTGCTGGTAAGGCTGAGGTTGAAGTCGGTGCGCCGCGCCCAGGGGTAGCTCGCCGCGAGCCCCGCCGTGCTGGCGCGCCCCTTGGGTTGCAGCGCGCTAAAGCTGGAGGGAATCAGGTGATAGTCCAAATAGGAGGCATAGCCCCCCAGGCGCAACCCGCTGTCCCCGGCGGCTGCGCTGTAGTCTACCCGGGCGTAGTTGCTGCCCTGCGACTCGTTGAGCAGCAAGGAGGCCGCATCAAAATGCCCTGTCGGGTTGTTGAGCGTAATGCTGCCGTTCGCCTGGATTTCCCCCGTGCCGTATGAGCCATGGTTGTTGAGTCCAGCGCTGTAAGTAATCAGCGGTTGCTCGGTCACCTTGACGTCGAGGCCAATCTCCCCCTCGTTCTTGCCGGGCTTCAAATCAGCCTTCGCCGCCACGCCGGGCTGCTCGTTGAGGATGTTCAGCGCTTCGCCCAGTTGGGCGAAGTTCATCGGTGCCCCTTCGGGCAGGCGTCGGTCAATGAAATCCTGTGCGCGGGCCGCGTTGATGCGTTCCCCCTCCTTGTTCAAGTTAAGGTTGCCGCGCTTGCCCTCGATCACCTGAATCTCGACGATGCCGTCCTTGATGTCCTGCGGCGGCAGGATGGCGCGCGCCAGGTAGCCCTTCTCTGCGTAATAGGCGGTGAGCAGCATCGCCGTTGCGCGCAGTTGATCCAGCGTCAGTTCCTTGCCGATCGCCGGCTGCAATTGCGCCACGAGTTCCGATTCGGGAATCAGCACTGCGCCCTTGATGCGGAAGCCCTTGACCAGCACCTTGGGCCCCTGGACAGTGGGTGCCGCCTCAGGGGCTTCAGGAGAGATCGTGGCGGGCTTCGCAGGGGCAACTGCTGGCGGTTTGGGCTGCTGCTGCAGCAACTGTCCCGCATTCGGCGCCGTCTGGGCGGTAGCGTTGGCAGCGGAAAAAATCAGGAGCAGCGAAATAACTAGACAAGACGGTTGCATCACCGCTCGGCGGCGATTGAAACTGGATTCCACGAACATCTCCCTTTTAACAGTTTGTTATCGCCTGAAGTTTTATAGCGGCGAAATTGTTGTTATATACGTCTAACGCAGTGTTTCAAGCAAATTTTGAATCCTAGTCAATATGGATGATTTACGCAATATGCATAATGGATTGGGGTAATACGCATGACATACTCGGATCAGCAAGCAAAGCTGTGGAATCCAGCCCGTTACCATGCAAGAAATGGACAGCGTGGGGATTGAAATGTGAGGGGCTGGATTTTTGCGTAAAGCTGCCCTCGTTGTCTTCAGCTCCGATATCTGCTTTGGCCGATCAACCGCCGTCATCAAGCCAACGTCAAGATGCATACCCCACCCTGCACTCTCAACTCAAGACCGTACCCTACTGCCCACATAGCCCTGGGTCAATACGCCGAATGGCCTAGTCCGTTTCTGACTGGAAAGATTTGAATGTGAGGTGCAGACCGCTTATCCGGCCTGCATATTGAATAGCGCGCTTACGCCACGCCCTGAATCAGCTGCTCCAGCCGGCTGCGGCCTTCGGGGGTGGTCATCACCATCATCACATCGCCGGCGTGCAGGGTGTGGTCGGGGTGGGGATTGAACAGCCACTTATCGGTGTGGTGGCGCAGGGCGAGCACGACGAAGTCGCGCCCGGCGGGGTTGATGACGCTGAGGGGTTTGCTGTCGAAGCCTTCGGGCACAGCGATCTCTTCCATGCGCAGGTTGTCGTCGGACTTGAGCATGTCGTCGAGAAAGCTCACCACCTGCGGGCGCACCATGGCGGAGACCAGGCGCAGGCCGCCGGTGAAGTCGGGCGAGACGATTTCATCGGCGCCGGCGCGCAGGGTCTTCTCCACGTTCTTCACGTCATGGCAGCGCGCCACCACGCGCAGCTTGGGGTTGAGCTGCTTGGCGCTGAGGCTGATCACCAGGTTCTGGCTGTCGTCCTGCGCCACGGCGAACACGCCGCGTGCGTGTTTGACGCCGGCGGCCAGCAGGATGTCGTTGTCGGTGGCGTCGCCCTGCAGGTAGAGCAGATGGGGGTGCTTGGCCAGGCAGTTTTCGATGTGCTGCAGGTTCTGATCGATCAGCACGCAGGTGCGCCCGGTCATGGTGAGCTCAAACACCACGTTGCTGCCCACGCGACCCACACCGCACACGATGTAGTGCCCCTCCAGTTTCGAAATCTTCTGCCGCATTTTGCTTCTCCGCCATTCAATATTCAGATCGCTTTCCAACATGAACGCCGTAAAGGTGGAAAGCGCGTAACCCATGGTGCCGATGCCGGTGATGCCGATAAATACGGTGAACAGCCTGCCGTATTCGTAATTGCTGACGTCCACCACCTCCGAAAAGCCGATGGAGGCGATGGTGATAAAGGTCATGTAGAAGGCATCGACCCAGGAGCTGTGGCCATCGCTCAGCCAGCGGTAACCCACGGTGCCGACCAGCAGCACCAGCCACAGGGCCAGCATGGACAGCAGCAGATTGCGCACCACATGGGAGCGGTTGGGAGCCGCCAGGCTCATCACTCATCCACCAGATGCTGGCCGGGGAACAGCACGTCGGTGAAGCCTAGCTTGCTCAGGTCCTTCATGCGCATGGGATAGAGGATGCCGTCCAGGTGGTCGCACTCGTGCTGCACCACGCGCGCGTGGAAGCCGGAGACGGTGCGGTCGATCAGGGCACCGTATTCGTCGCGGCCCTGGTAGCGGATGTGGGTGTAACGCGGCACCAGGCCGCGCAGGCCGGGCACACTGAGGCAGCCCTCCCAGCCTTCTTCCTGGTCTTTTTTCAGCGGGGTGATCACCGGGTTGATCAGCACGGTCTGAGGCACCGATTCAGCCTCCGGATAACGCGGGTTGCCGGCCACCTCGAAGATCACCACGCGCAGGTTGACGCCGATCTGCGGCGCGGCCAGGCCTACGCCGTCTTCCGCCAGCATGGTGTCGCGCATGTCGACCAGCAGCGCGTGCAGCTCTGGCGTATCGAACTGTTTCACCTCTTCGGCGCGGCGCAACAGGCGCGCATCGCCCATGCGCAACACTGGACTATTCGCCATCGCATTCCACCAGTGACTCAAGTATCTTGCGCACGCGCGCCATGGCCGGCTGGGCCACGGCGCTGATCGATTCCAGCTTGATTCCGTCGCGGCTGTCGCCGCGGCCGGCAGCGTGGTTCACCACCACCGCGATCGTGGCGTAGTTCAGCTCCAGCTCGCGCGCCAGTGCGGCCTCGGGCATGCCGGTCATGCCCACGACGTCGGCGCCGTCGCGCTCGAAGCGGTTGATCTCGGCGATGGTTTCCAGGCGCGGCCCCTGGGTGGCCGCATACACGCTGCCATCCACGCAATGTTCGCCGGCCTGTGCTGCGGCCTCCAATATTTGCTGGCGCATGTCGTGGCTGTAGGGATGGGTGAAGTCGATGTGCTTGACCATGCGCTCGCGCCCCTCGAAATAGGTGAAGGCACGGCCGTGGGTGTAGTCGATGATCTGGTGCGGCACCACCAGCGTGCCCGGCGTGAGGTCGGCACGTATGCCGCCCACCGAGGCCACCGACACCACGCGGCTGGCACCCTGGCTCTGCAGGGCCCACAGGTTGGCGCGGTAGTTCACCTCGTGCGGCGGGATGGTGTGGCCGTAGCCGTGGCGCGCGAGGAAGATCACCTCGCGCTGGTTGATGATGCCGAAGGTCAGCGCGCCGGAGGGTTCGCCATATGGCGTGCGTATCACCTGGCGATGGTTGATTTCAAGGTTGGCCAGTTGGGTCAGGCCGGTGCCACCGAGAATTGCGAGCATGTTCAGGATTCCTTGGTTGCGTAAATTGCGGGCAGGTTGCGCCATGCGCCGTGTATGTCCATGCCGTAGCCGAAGATGAAGCGGTTGGGCACTTCCAGCCCGATGAAATCGGCCTTGATGGGCTTGGCCTTGCCGATGCGCTTGTCGGCGAAGATCGCACTGTAGAAGCGCGTCGCACCCAGCGCCATCACGCGCTGCTTCACCGCGGCCAGCGTTTCGCCTTCGTCCAGGATGTCGTCCACCACCAGCACCACGCGCCCCTTCACGGTTTCGCGCGGCGCCACCTTCCAGTGCATTTCGCCGCCTTGCTGGCTGTTGCCGTAGCGCGACACATGCACGTAATCGAAATCGAGCGGGAAATCGAGCTGCGGCAGCAGCTGCCCGGTGAACACCACCGCGCCCCCCATCACCGACAGCACCAGCGGGTTGGCTTCCGCCAGCACGCCGTTGATTTCCGCCGCCACGCGCCGCACCGCCGCCTGCACTTCGTCCGCCGTCACGATCACTTCGGCCTGGTCGAGTATGGCTCGTGCCTGCGCGCCGTCTATCACTCAGCTCACCGTTTTCAGGTAGGCGGCG
>DATDDN010000125.1:0-21137 GCA_036523795.1 Gallionellaceae bacterium
AGGTTGATGCGCACCGGCAGTCGCTGTACGACCTTGATCCAGTTGCCGGTGGCGTTCTGGGCCGGAATGAGTGCAAAGGCAGAACCTGTTCCTCCATTGAAGCCGTCGACAACGCCGTGATAGACGACATCGCTGCCATAGAGATCACTGATGAGTTCAACCTTCTGGCCTTGATGCACTTCCTTAAGCTGGACTTCCTTGAAGTTCGCATTGACATATATGTCCTGCACCGGCACCACCGACAGCAGTGGCATGGAAGGCATGACCCGCTGCCCCAGTTGGACCTGCCGACGAGCAACCACGCCGTTGACCGGCGAGCGGATCACCGTACGGCCGAGGTCGACTCGCGCCTTGTCCAGGCGTGCCTGTGCCAGAGCCTCGGTGGCGAGTGCAGCGTCAAGCGCTGCACGGGCATCAGACGCAGCGTTCTTGATCTGTGTCAGTTCATCACCGGAGACCGAACCTGAACCGACCAGCGCTTCGCGCCGTTTAAGGTCGATGCCGGAGCGCTCCAGATTGGCCTTTGCCGACGAGACTTGCGCATGGGTGCGCCCGAGGTCTGCCTCTGCCTGCCTCAATGCCAGCCTGGCATCGGTGTCATCGAGAACGACCAGGATGTCGCCGCGCATGACATTCTGGCTGTCGACCACGCGCACGTCGGCAACCGGACCTTCAATCTCGGCTGTTATCGTGGCGACCTCGGTTGCAGTGTAGGCGTTGTCGGTCGAGGCGTAGTGGGATCCGACCAGCTCCCAGTACGCCCAGCTGCCACCGGCAGCTACCGCGACCGTCAGGCCAAGCAGCGAGAACAGGAGCGTGCGTCTCTTGCGCCTGTGGCTGTTCATTTCGATATCGATGGTTATTGCGGATTCAATCGCCTGGTTCATTGCATTCTCCTTTGATTCGTTGTCATGCTGATTCGCTGTCTTGCTTAGGTATTGCCTTCGCATTTATTCGGTAACGCTGGGTTTGCCGCTCAGATTGTCGGAACTCTGAAAACCGCCCCCAAGGGCGCGTACCATGGCCACGTCCAGAACCATCGCACGGGTTTCAATCTCGGCCAGTCCACGTTGGGCCGAGATCAGCTGATCTTCCGCTGACAAGACGTCCAGGTAGGTAGCAAGCTCGCCCTTGTAACGTGCGCTGACAATGCTGTGCGCTTCTGCTGCTGCGCTGACGGCTGCACGCGATGCAGAGAGTTCTCCATCAAGCGCCTTGCGGCTTGTTGCCGAGTCAGCCACTTCACGCAGCGCATTGGTCAATGTCGCGTTGTAGACGGATACGGCAGCGTCATACTCGGCATGGGCCCCGCGCAATTGGCCCTGCAGTCGTTCCGTATTGAAAATGGGCAGCGAAATCGCCGGGCCCACACTGCCGATGTCGGAGCCGGACTTGCCCAGGTTGTTGATGCCTAACGATTGAACGCCGGCGAAGGCCATTAAATTTATGCTCGGATAAAAGCCGGCCTTCTGCTGGTCGATGCGCTTGGCGGCCGCTTCCGTACGTAACCTTGCAGCGACGATGTCGGGCCGCCGACCAAGTAGTTCCAATGCAAGATTGGACGGCAAGCCCGTGCTTCCAGCGAAGTGCACGGTCGGTCTGCTGATGGCGAGACCGCGATCCGGTCCGGCGCCGAGCAACGCCGCTATGCCATTCCGCTGCAAGGCAATGCGCTCGTCGATAGACAGCAGTTCTGCTTCTGCCGCAGCCTGTCGTGCCTCGACCTGACGTACGCTGGCCAGATTCTCCAGACCGAATTCGTTACGTTGGCGAAACAACACTACAGTCTTGGTTCGCAGCGCCAGCGACTCTTCGGCCGTGTCCCGGATAGTGAACAGTTGGGCCAGATCGGCGTAGGCCGTGGCTATCGAGGTCGACAGGATTAGGCGGGTTTGCGCCACCTCGGCCTGGGCAGCCTGTTGCTCCGACGTTGCCGCTGCCAGAGCCGCGCGGTTCTTGCCCCAGAAATCCAGCTCCCACGAAAGGTTTAGCGTCGCCTGTCCGTAGTCGTTCCAGCCGTTCGGCACGACCTGGCGTGGCATCAAGTAGTTGTAGCTCTGCTTTGTCTCGCTAAAAGATGCATTGGCGCTTATCTCGGGCATGCGCGCGGCACCAGCCATTTGGGTCATGGCTCCGGCTTGGCGCAACCGAGCCTGGGCAATAGCCAGATTGGGCGAGTCGCGCAATGCTTCCTCAATCAGCGCATCGAGTTGTGGATCGCCATAAGTCCGCCACCAGTGGTCGTCCGGCCAGGCGGTCGCTGGGGCGGCGAAGGAAACACTGCTGCTGAGCTGCTCGACCGGTTTCGCCTCGGCTGCTTTGTCATACACGGGAATCTGGGCGCAGCCCGCCAGGCATAACAGAGACGCAGCCGAAAATGCCCATAAGGAAGCCGGGCCGAAAATAAATAAGTGTTGCTTTCTGGTTTTCATTATCAATCTTCCATTGTGTACTGTACGGTACAGTTTATATCTCGCAAGAAGAGCTTGTCAAGCAATTCTGTACCGATTGGTACATAATGTAAGAAAGGAGATATACAACATGAAAAAAAGTGATGAGAAACGGCAACTTATTCTGGATACAGCCTATCGCCTGTTCAGCAGCAAGGGCTTCGACCGGACTTCCATGTCAGAGGTGACAGCAGAGGTAGGTGGTTCAAAGGCGACGATTTACAACTACTTCACATCCAAGGAAGAATTGTTTGTCGAATGTATGTACAGCGTGATCGAAAACTACCTAGAGGGAATTTTCTCCCCTCTGCGTGATCCCAAGACATCCATGCCGTTGGCGCTGGGCAAATCAGGCGATAACGCCCTGCGCATGCTTTGCGATCCGCAGATGGTGGCAACGAGGCGACTGCTGATTGCGGAGGCAGGCAGGCTCGGAATCGGCAAGTTGTGGTATGAGAAGATTTCGTTACGGTTGGAAGAACTGGCGGTCTACCTAGAAATGTGCATGAAGGACAGGAAATTGCGCAAGGCCGATCCAAACATTGCCGCAACACAGTTACGCGCCTTGCTGGAAGCAGAGGTATCCGAGCCACTTCTTCTTCAAGCCCTCGATGCCACGCCAAGTGATCGGATGCTCAAAAAGGCCGCTGCGCGTGCAGTCGAAACCTTCCTCAGGGCTTATGCGCCAGAGGAAGGCATCTCGAATGAATAGCCCGCAGGTTAGAAGTAGTATGTCTTCTATGGGCCACAACTCGGAAGTTCCCAGCCGTTTCTGAGTGACCGTTGTCTTGCACATAGCAGTCATCCCTAGCGGCCACCTAACCAGTCCGTAATGGCCGAATT
The DNA here is from genome assembly GCA_036523795.1 of Gallionellaceae bacterium. GTDB lineage: Bacteria > Pseudomonadota > Gammaproteobacteria > Burkholderiales > Gallionellaceae > 39-52-133. The sequence continues at coordinate 3,294 of DATDDN010000125.1, forward strand.
CGAGACCTGGCTGATTTTCGGCCAGAGCGGTCGTTGGCTCCTTCCATCTCTCAAGTCCGCTTCACAATTCAAAGCAGAACATGTCGATGATCTGGCAATGCATCGCTCCTATTGCGGGAGAGATTAATCGCGCGGTAGAAAGACCTCGTTTGGGACATTCATTCCGAACAGCTTCGAGGATCGCTTCTCCTTCCATTTATGAATCCGATTGCGGATTGGAGCGTTCAATGTGGTACCGAAACGCTTGATAAGTGAGCTGGGTGTGCTGCCTTCCGCCTCTGAGGCAATGAACCGTCCATCTACAATTCTTGAAAGCAGTACTGCGTAGCGCCAAAGGTCAACGGGATCGGTAGCAATACGCATTTGGGCAGCCCAGTGGCGAGACCACTGATGCCGTTCCATTGCATATTTAGCGCTCCGGTAAGCCGTCTGCAGAAATCCGCGCTCATTCTTTAGCATCTCGATGGTCTCGACGGCCCAATCCTCATTCGGTGAAAGGCCTGCCACCATGACAGCGCGGGCACGATGTGCAGGTTCGGGGCGTTGTCGTCGGTCGATTACATAGTCGTGAAGGACATCGAGGCGGTTTGCCCAGATTGCCGCCAAAACTTCCATGGCAAGGTCGTGGTCGTTGCCAATTCTGTCCAGTCGACTAAAACGCAGATCATTCATTTCTCTGCAGTCCGCGGCTTTCCATGCCGCGACGGCATCTAAGTCGATCTCGTTCTGGCTGAATGCGACACGCACGTGGGAGGAAGTGGTTCTCAGTATTTTGAACAGTGTCAGGGCCGCTAAAGCATTTCTCTTGGAGATAGCCTCGGCGACAACATAAGCGATGTTGTGAACGTTGTTGAGAGCCTTGTTGTCCAGTTTCAGGAAGAGCGCATACAAGGAGTCGACAAACGCTGGTGTCACCTCATCGATTTTCGCAATAAGCCCACTGGTGACCGACTGGATGATTATTTGCGCGCCAGCTTTGGTTAGATCGCGCTCGAATTGAGCTGCCGCTTCTTGACTCCGCTTTTGGCGTTCATACCACGCATCGCTTGTTTCTGCGAGGCGCTGAAACTGCGCTTGAAGTGTTTCGTTTTTCGTCTGTTTTTCGGATATATGCAAGACAGCCGGCCAATATTTGCCTTCAAAGTTCTGCACGATGTCTGGCAGACTGCCCGTAATCTGAAATTCGGTGGCCCTGTGAATAGCCGTAGTGAGACGGTCGGCAATTGCCAATGCGGCGTCAGGTCTAAGCCGTTCGACCAAGCTCTCATAGGCGGAAAGTGCAATCCGATCTAGGCAGGCCTCAAGGGTGATCATTCCCTGTTCCGCAGCCAACACCAACGCCTGTGATCCGTGGAATACTTCCATCTTGTCTGACACGGAGTCAAGCAATGCAGCACTCCAGCCAGATTTCACTAACCCCGCTAGAAGGGTAAGGTCGGCCGATGCTCGGATGAGGGACAATGCGGACAGACGAACGTGTCCTTCTTGCGAGGTCAGAAGGCTGAGCACCATCTCCTTGGTCCGCGAAGTCAACTGCGACTGGGAATATTCAGTAAAGCATAGTATACGTAACTGCGCATCAATGTTGCTCTCCTGTATCGCCGTGTCGAGAGCCCTCTCTAACTTGTTCGTTTCTACCGGCTGAAAAAGGTAACAAAGATCCATGAGGATGGTCTCGTTCTTTGGGTGATTGACCAGCGCATCGAGTTGGGCGTCGCCAGTCATATGGGGGAATGCCACGCTAAGGGCATACTGGGCTTGGACCCACGCTTCATTGTTCTTATCTCGGCCCGCATCTAGTGCTGTCTTGGCAATCTCATGTGCCTTGCCAACATAGAGTTCCGCGACGCGATCCTCCAAAGCAACAGTATGGTGTGCAAGCATGAGTACTGCTTGGCGAAACTCCGGCTGTTCTCGGGTCACAGCCTGGCCAGCAAAATTCCTTAGTACCTCGACTGCCACCTCGGGGCGGAATCGAGTAAGCCCTGGCTGCGCATTAGTGAAAAAATGATCGTCTTGGGTATGCCCCATAAATCTGCACAATTCGGCGGGATTAATTACCCTATAGTTACTGGCTGTCTTGTCGATGTTCTCCGGAGCTTCCGACGCAGGATCACAGGGATCTGTAGCACAATAGTCCTCAATCAACCGCCAGCCTTTGAAGGGCTCTCGGTCTTTCGTTAACTCTTCTGTAAGCTGGTCTGCTTCCAGTGCGTCGCTGTTGTCACCTGTGGCGCGTAGGACATAGACCAACGCCCATCGGCCAGTATTAGATATGCCATTCTGGCGAAGCAAGTTCGCTGCATCACGCAACGTATTCTTAGTGGCAGCCCAGTCAGTCAAGTTGAAATGCAGGAGTTCGTCAAAATCCTTATGGTGATCGTAATAGCCGCCGTTGAGCGATGCCGCGAAACACCAATTTCTAAGGCTTTCTGCGAACGACGCGAGAGGTCGTCCAGCCAAGAGATGGAAGGCCAGGAGATTGAGCTGACTGTAATTGCCGCGATCCTCCCGGATCATCCTTGCAAGAAGGTCTCGTTCCGTCTGCGACAATGAAGCCATGGTCTCGGCCAGCTCCTGTTCACGCGCCGTCCACTTCTTTTTGCGCTCCTCAGCATGTTCTGGGATGTTTGGAATCGACACCATCCGTTCCGGGGACAATGAATACATGCAGAGCCAACGGTGGATGACATCCTTAAGGGCAACTTCGAAGTTTTCTTCCCCCTGCAATTCATTTACAGCATCAGTTAGCCACGACAGGTTCGAAGTGATGTCGCGGGTCAACACAGAATCCTCAAGCGCTGCAAGAAACACTTTGGGACAGCGACCGAATAAGCTGCGAAATTCCGGATAGCGCGTGGCATCAATGTTCTGCAACCTAACGAAAGAGCGTATCAGCGGCACTACAATTTCCTTAGAATGCTCCTCAAGCACCGCAGAAAGTATGGCGCCCAGCAGGATATCGCCCGATCTGTCCAACGCAGCGATCGGATCAAGAATTTTGGAAAGTGCTTCATCGACGCTCTTTTTCTTCCGCAACGCTTCCCGCGCCGTACTGACCAGCGCTAATCCCAAGGCAAGTGGCAACCCTTCGTCCTTCAGTAGATATTTGTTTGGATTTTCATCCAGCACCTCGAAGAATCGCCCTGCCGAGGTAATGATAAATTGCTCGCAAAGGGTCTGAGTTGTGTGACTGGCCGTTATGTGTACGGGCATGTCGAATTCGGTTAGGCTGTCATTTTGTTGCTGCCTGAGTCGCTGAACGATGCTGTTCGCATGGGCGCAGATGTCAGCAGAAAATTGCTTAGGCGAAATTACGGCGCTCTCCACAGCGCTGCCGCTACGAATATGCTCGAAAAGCAACCGACTAACACTCAGTTCGCCAAACTCCCGAATCTCTGCTGCCTTAAAAAGAGCGGCCGCAACACCAAAAATACGCGGATTGCGCAAACTACGGACGATGGCTGGATCGAGAGAAGCAATCGAGGTTCCTCGCTCTTTCAGTAGTCCTTCCAACTCCTCATCAGTCCATTCAGGAACGTCGATTGCGACGATCTGGCTTACAAGCTTGTTTTCAAGGTTGTCACAATAGAAGAGGCGGCGGCAGCTAAAGACGAATCTACCGCCCAGTTGAGCGACCACCAAACTCATGGCGTCTATGAACCGAAGCCAGTCGATATTTTCGCGCTGATTAACGCCGTCCATGAAGACAACCAGTCTAGATTTTGACGTCTCGGTGTGGTTTTGCCAGCGTTCGAAATGTCTCATCCAACGCGCTCTAGCTTCGGGTTTACGAGTTTCACTCGTCTGGGTAAGGAGCTTTGAGATCAGGAGGTCTTGGCAATATTCGGGAGACGGTAAGGCATTGATGTCGTTGGGAACGATAACCACGGTCAGCGGCGGATTGGGATGAAGGCTCCACGCTTGTGCAAAAATCCAGGACTTGCCATTGCCGTCGGCGCCAAGAAGAGCAGTGACTGCGCCGTCAGGTTTGGCGAATACCGCATTGGCCACCTTTGTCCGGAGAATTGTCCGGTCAAGCGTACCCGAAATCGATGCATCTATAGGACTGAGGGCTTGACCGAAAACACCACGGGCGACCTTCTTGTCAGAGAAAGCCGCTGATAGCCAAGCTTTATTGTCCCTTAGCGCATAAGCTGGCGCGATACTGGGTTGCCGTAATATCGTCCAAAGCTCCTCAGATCGCACCTGGAATTGCGGGTGCAACCGAACTTCCGACAATTGCCTGGAAAGTACAGCTTCAATAACCGACGTATGCTTGGCAATGAACTGCGCGGACACGCTCGGGGCCATTGCCAAAAGGACAGCGAGTTCAGCTAAGCCTGCCTCCGGCCATGCTAATACCAGCAACTCGATAGAAAGCCGCTCCGCGCCACCTTTTAGAGTAGTGACATACTGTGCTGGAATGGGGCAGGTTGCCGCAAGAATATAAAGCTCGGTGGAGCTGGTCTTATCCGCAGCGATCTCGAGAATCTTCGTGTAGACCTTGTCTTTAGGGACTGTATCGTCGTAGCGCTTTGCCTCAAACACAACAGTCCCACCATCCAAGGTAGATTGACCGTCCCTTCCGTGTTGCGCACCTGCGCTTGCCAGTGTGAAGCTGCGCTTGGTCAAATCACTCAGAACGGCTGCTATGAGGCCTTCAAAACCGTCGTCGCCATCCGGCTTCAATAATCGGATATTTTTGCGCAAATCTTCGATCACACTGGCCATAATATTTAGTGTATTAATTTATCCACACAAAGGTAGATATTACTCTATTGAGTAGACTTGCCTCTGGACAACACTCAAACACCAATATAGGGCCAGGAGAAAGCAAACGCTGGACACTCTTTTCTACGTTTGCCAATGGTCTGCTATGTGCTGGTGAGCAGCCGTGGCTGAATTAAGCTAGTTGTGACTGTTATGGCCGAGGACGGGACTTCGGCCGTAGCAGACACCTCAACTTTCTCAGGTGTCGTCTGCTCTCTATCTAAAGCGGAAATTCGAATCTCTTCGGGCGCGCCAGTCTTGTATAAAGGTGAGCTCTTGGTTCAAGTTGCCCATTTTTATTTATTCATCGTTTCCGCTAATGCTCCAGCCAGTCCGGCGATTGCTCACGCAATGCGGCGGGCTGGTGGCGGCTTATGCCTTTTGGCCTATATGTCACATGGGGAATTTCTGCTAGATTGCTTGAATTATATTTTGAGCCCCCTGTGTTACCTAGACGGGGCCATTCGCTACTTTTTGGAGAACACTATGGCGTTAGATATGGACCCGAACACTATTAGCACAATCATCAGCAACATAAATGGTCTATATAACAATCTTGTGAGTTACACAGTTGGACTTATTCTTTTTGTCGGAGCGTTTGTTCCCGCAGTTATAAGTTTTTTTCAACGAAGGCAATTCAAACAAGAGTATGAGGACCTTAGCGCAAAAATGACCGATGAAATTCGTTTAAGAGTCAAAGAGGCCGAGGAGAATTTAAGAACCTTCGTAACCGCAACGCAAGCAGCCGAGATTGAGAACCTGAAGCGGCAGAATGAAGAACTCAAACGGGAACTAACGAAACAAATTGGCACGGCGCGAGCAGCTGGATTTCACAATCAAGCAAACCAACAAAGTGGGCACAATCCTAGAGTGGCTCTTGAAAGCTGTAACTGGGCTTTGCCGCTCTATTTAGAAGGTAAGGATGAAGCAAACGCAAAAGCGATAATAAAAATTGTACTGGGCGCTTTACCCACGCTAAGCGCTGCGCATGCCAAAGAACGAGATGAAATCGAGAACGTAGTTGAGGGAATTACGGATACTTTAGGACTTCATGATGAAAATGGCCGCTATAGACTTGAACTTCAAGATATTAGGCGGGCATTAAAGGAAGCCAGAGCGCGTATGACGGCGGGCGCGCCAGTCAGTAAGCCGCAATGATGATGCTAAAGAACGTCCTAGAATATTGCAGTAAATTGGTGAGGCAAGTTGCCGGCTATATTACTGGTGGAATTGTTGGTGCAATCCTCCTTTTATATGAGCACTATGTGGGCAATTCCATCTCATGGAATTCTTTGGAATGGGGTGTTGCACTCTTTTTGGTTGTATCTTCCTTCTCAATTTGGAAACAGGAAAAAGAAGCGGTAAATGAGTGCCTTGCCAAGTTGGCACTGAATGGCTCAGGCACTTACCCAGATTGGACCATTAGAGAACTGTTTTATTACTTAGCCCCAGCAGGACTAACAGATAGTGCCGACGAATTGTGGAAAAGGGTTGGGGCAGAAGTTCGGGACAAATTTGCTGTTGGCCAGTTACGGGTTTGGGGTAGAGTAATAATCACCCACCAGAATAGGAGGCGTTCTGCGTTAACCGAAATATCGAAGCCATATTGGATGAATGCCTCATTTTTATATTGGTTTCTATCAGAAGGGCATGAAGAAGTTAATCACACGTACCCACCTCAAGGTTCTGGCCTTCCTGAATACTGTGACTTGCGTGTTAACAAAGCTCAAGCGCTCTCAATCTGGCCTGTTCCGCCCTACAAATAGCGACCATCCAAATCCAAATTTAGAAGTGGTCACAGTATCGAGATATTGGCTTCCCATTGCCCAGATTTATCTCTTCTGGCGCTCCCGAAGAAATTCGAACTTCCGCTTTAGATAGAGAGCAGACGATACCCGAGAAAGTTGAGATGTCAGCTATGGCCGAACTTCAGCCATGGACTAAACCGCTAACGCGGTATTAGACTCTCTGGCTTCTGAGCTTGTGTAGATTGAAACGAAGATTAATTTTCTTGATGCAAAGAAATGCGCCCCGAAGGGCGCTGAGGCTGACTCAATGTATTATTGGGTGGACTGTTGTGGTGGAACGTTAGGAAACGTTCTCGCATAAAAATACAACACATCTTTCTCGTTAAACCTCATACTCAGGGTCGATCCTTGCCAAACGTTTTTCGTAGGATCGAATTTCATATCGCTATAGGCAATCCATTTTTCACCGTTAAAGTCCTGCATGCCGGCAGGCTCTCCAAGCACAGCAATCACTTCGCTATATGTTGTCTTATTTTTCTTAAAGCCTGCTGACTTCTCTGCAAGGGTAGGCCCTTGGGGTATTTCTATTTTCACCGCTGGCATAGCGCGGGGGGCAGGAGGTGGACTCGGCTCAACACAAGCATTCAACATCATGGCTGCAAACAGCAGATACATATAACGCATCGTGACTACTCCCGTTTTAAAGAAATTTTATGAGAGGCTAGGCTTGGTGATAAACATCACCGCATTTGTTACAAATCCATGAATTGCTCCAGTGCTGGTAAAGCGCCGGCCATTCTTTCGTATTGAATTGACGTCTCTGGTAAATGAAATACCCGCTCATACCAAGAATTGCGATGCCCAATAGAAAATCGGCAATGGGCCCGATGGACAGGACCATCAATCCAACAATTCCACCAATGACCGGCCATTTGAGCGATTTCTTGGGTGGTGGTGCGACCTGCTGAGCCAGAATTGATTGCGACTGGCCAGAAGTTCTAGAACTTCCCAGGCCCAGGGCTAGGCTCCCATTGCTACCGATACCAATTCCTGTTGATCGGCTGGTTGTCGAGATATTTTGTGTTCCGTTTTGAAACACAACTTGCAGACGCTGAGTATTTTCAGATTCACATTTCGGGCATTTCATGTTCTTGTTTCTCCTGAGTGAATAAATAGGTGCTGCGTATTACGATGCCATTTTGCCCAATATATTGTGAAGACGCAAACAGGGCATCGCCGTACCTTTCCTTGTCATCAAGGAGAGGTGTGTGGAACCAGAAGTTGCATTCGGCATCGTGTTGCGAGAACTGCGTAAACAGCGTGAACTGTCACAAGAAGCGCTCGCGCATGAATCCGGTTTGGAACGTAATTATGTCTCTCTGCTTGAACTCGGTAAGAACAGTGCAAGCATCAAGACGCTGTTCAAGCTCGCGCCTACTCTCGGCATCAGCGTTTCGGAAATGCTGCAACGCGTAGAGGTGCTTCTGCACAAGTCGCGGCGTTAAAGCCCACAGCCTGTTTCCTGACATCAATGCAACATCCGGGTTGTCAGCTCGCCTTGGTGCGCTGAATCGTCAGCTCGTTTGTTACCTTCCGGCGTCCATATATAACCAACCCGGTTGCCCGTCTGTATTGCCTTGGCAAATGCCCCCTCAACTAGGAAAGTGACCTGTCTCAAATCGATATCCATTCGCTCTGCCAGCAGCCTACTTGTGCCCTTGTCCAGTTCAATGCTCCTGCCGGTTTTCATGCGCAATTTATTGCCCATGGCTTCGATTATGCGTAAGCGTTGAACAGGCTCAGGACGCGGTACATTGAATACCTCGCAGCGTGACAACAATGACTCAGGCACCCCCTCAAGACTGTTGGCGGTCAGCACAAAAATGATTCTGCTGGCGTCAAACTCCATCTCCAGGTACTCATCCTTAAAGTGCTTGCCAGTCTCCGGCTCCATCAAATCCAGCAGCACAGGCAAAACGGGGTATTTTGAGTCGCGTATCTTGTCTACCTCATCAATGACGATAACTGGGGAAGCAGACTCTCCCGAGGCAAGCAAAGTCACCAATGATCCTGGTCTTGCATCAATCCAGCTTGGGTGTGAGCCGGTGAGCTGAAAACCACCTTGTGCGCCGCCTGCACTCATCTTCTCCATAGGCACGCCTAACGATCTAGCAAGTTGCGTGGCCAAATAGGTCTTGCCTATGCCCGGTTCACCAAGCAAAAGGAGAGGGGTGATGCGGAAATCTGCCGGCTTCATGCAGCTAGCCAGGACAAATCCGGTTTGCAGACGGCCAATCGGTTCTACCAGGTTTTCAAATTGATGTCTTGCCGCCTCCAAATTCTTCCCAGCCTTCCTGGCGTTCGGCACAGTTCTATATCCGTTATTGGTTTGCGCATCTTCAAAAATGCGGGCACTCGCGGATTTTTTGTCGTACTTAAGGCCGCCACACTTGTCTATGGCGCAGCTCACTGCATCCGGATTGAATACCTGAATACTGGCGCGAGGTTTAGATTGTTTTCTGTGCCCAGCACAAGAGGCATTCATGGCCGCCTTCCAGTGGATATGGCAGCGCTTCACCAGTCGTTCGGCTCGATCATTGGACATGTCCTCCAGCTTCTCTATGAAGCGTTTAATCCAGTGGGCATTTTCATCACGCTGGAATACCTTATCTGAGTGCCCAAAGAAATGTAGCATTTGCAGTGTGGAGTCCCATTCTGGATCCACCAGAAAAGCTAGCATGTCATTAAATGTGGCATTTTCCTCTGAGTGCGCAACCTCCATAGCCACGGCAACGAACAGATCCTTGGAGAATTCAAAGGTGGCGCTGTCCAATGATGTCTTTTCAATTTTTAGAATCCGTGATGCCAAAGCAGTAGCATCAGTGAGGCTGTGCTCAGTTCCGCATCTGATGCAGGCAAGTTCTGATTGGTTATTCATGCATCCCTCCAGTAGGTTATTCATACAAATCTGATGCACTGAAGCTGCTAAAGGTCCTTAGGTGATCAGACACCCACATAATGTCACGTCCTCACGTTAATCGCAAGCGATATTTCGTAACCATTGACAAAACAAATAGCCTCCCCACTTTCAGGGTGCTATTGTTCTCGCGTGATGGAAATTGACAGGAAAATAGCGTGAGTGACCCCGTAAAAGAGGTGCGAAAGAAGGGCAGGCCGGCAAAGCCCGGCGGCGCATTGACGTCGGCTGAACGGCAGGCAGCCTATCGGAAGAAAAAACTTGAAGAAGGAATCGAGATCAGCATTTTTTTAACACATCGTCAGGCTAAAATCTTGCGGGAACGCTCGCAGAAAGAAGGCAAGACACAATCTGAACTAATAGGTGAAATATTGGAAAAAGATACATCGAAGGAACAGGTGGGCAAGTAACGTTACTTTACGAGTGTTCGGGGGGCTGAATTTTGTGTACACGGAATGTTGCAGCATCCGTTCGTCGAACTGGTTAGTAAACCAGTTGAGTAACGATTTCTAGTCACTAACGGGCATTGTCCATTTCTTGCTGATGTCTTGTATGTCCAGGTAGAACAACTTTAAACAGTGCCTCATCAGTCGGGGACGAGGCACGGCTCTTCGTTACTTTCCTCAAGCTCATGTTCATTGAGTCAATAGCATTGGTCCTTGCGAATTTCTTGGCGGATACTCAAAGAATGGAATAATACGCGGCCAATTGCGCCGCCAGCCTTGGCTGATAGGTGGATAGTCCTCGTCCCGTTTTGATTCGAATGCCGTTGGATCGCTAATTTGTACCTCTACCATCTTTTCACGGCGGCTTGAGAGGCCGTACTTCCCATAAACTGCCTCAACTCTATATTCCCCCAACCAAATATAGTCATCGTCCAAATTGCAATTTGGTTGGAAAGACATCTCACCTTTGTCTCAAAGAAATCCGAAGGAAATTGGATTTGTAGGGCAAAGAAATCGCAAGGAAATCGCAAGGAAATCGCAAGGAAATCGCAAATCTGATGCACATATGTAGCAAATTTGTAGCAATTCAGATTGAACGTTAGTGGACAGGATGCCGGTTGTATATCTCACGATACACATCCAGAGTTTCGCCTGCTTGGTCGCTGCGCGCCCATCGCAGACTACTCAGGGCTTCCCCCCGAGACCTGTTGTCATTTTTCTTGCGCCATGTAATGGGCCATGGAACAATGCTCAAAACCAGAGGGGGAGATGTTGGCCAAGCTATTCACAATGAAACCTGCGGACGAGAAACGGTCAAGAACATCGTTGATCCGCTGGACGGAAGAAGAGTTTGAGCAGGTTAAGGTTGCGGCTGGCATCAGGCATTTGACTATGTCCGAGTTCATCAGGCGCACCGCACTTGGCCGCAAAGCGGATGTTCAAATTGAGGTAGATATCATTCTTGCGCTGAGTCGCGTTGTTCAGGAGATACGCAGTTTGCATCGGGAGATGGTGGAACGAGGTCTCGCGCCACCGGAGAAAGAATTGCTGGAGGTGATGCAGAGTGCGGGGGCTGCTATCCTGACGATAGACAAGTGTTATTAGAGGAGTATTTCCCTATTGCGTGAGTCGGAAATGTCTGCCATTGAGCAGTGCAATGACAGGCGAAAATCAGCAAGTTGCCATGTGCTCCATCAGCGCGCTCAGCGGCATGTCCAGCCGTGTGATGTTCATTTCTTTCAGGAAGCGCTCCTCATTCTTGCTCAACTCGCCCTCGATCAGCGCCCAGTGATGGAAGGACGAACGCTTCATGATCTGGCGCGCGAAGATGCGGTCTAGCTGGTAGCTGAAGCGGCAGCCCAGGAACAGGAAGCCCTTGCCCAGCCGTCGCTGCTGCACTATGGGGGGAATCGGCGTCTGGATGTCGATCTCGGTGAGGATCTCGACGTAGTCCGAATCCGACACGATGTAGTTCTGCGCCGGGCTGGAAGAGCCCAGCGGGCGATACAGCAGCGTCTGCCATTTCTTTGCCGCCTCCGCATCCGCCAGCTCGCCCTGTGCCGTGTAATAGCGCACCCATTCGCCATGATGCTCGGCCTGGCTCACCCCCTGCACCTGGCCCCAGTTCGGATGTTGGGCCAGCGCCAGCTGCATGGCATCGTCATACCAGCAATCCACCACCAGCGGCAGTTTGGGCTGCGCGGCGATGAAGCGATGCAGCTCGCTGGGTGCGCCTTTGCCCTGGAATGCGTTGTTAATCAGGCCGGCCAGGGTCTTGCGATGCTTGAAGTTCTCGATGTACTGCGCCGCACCGGTCAGGTTCTTGCGCAGCTTGTGCGGCACAGTAACTTTCTCGGTGAGTTTGGCGACCAGCTGCAGATGGTCGGCAGGGTGTGCCGGCGGTGTCTCAGCCTCGGCCCAGACACCCGGCCCGAGATAGGGCACGATGGAGCCAGCTTCCAGCCCCGCCAGTAGTTCGTTGATCGCAGCGCGGTCCGGCATGACGCTTCCTTTGCTAGATGGTTGAGCCCGTGGGGCGGGAATTAAAAGCCGGAGGCAAATCCAAGCATTTCGACACTGATGTTCTCGTTGCCCAGCACCACCTGGCAGGCCAGGCGTGATTTCGAGCCGACGCCGATGATGGTGTCCAGCTTCTCGTTCTCGGCACGCTGGATTCTGGACACGCTCTTGCGGCCTTCCTGGATGTAGATGTGGCATTCCCCGCATTGCGCCTGGCCATCGCATTTGGTCTGGGCGATCGCACCGGTGCTCTTGAGCACGTCGAGCAGGCGGCTGCCTGCGCTGGCTTCGATGGTTTTACCGGAAGGTTGTATGGATACGACGGGCATGTTTGCTCCTGAATAGATGGGTTGATAAATCAGAGATAGATGGCCGCGCCGGCACCCACATTTACCGAAGCATCTTTGGCAGTCTTCACGATGAAGGCGATCTGATCTTCGCTGAGGTGGGTATGGAAGGGCAGGGCGATGGCGCGGTCCGCCACCTTTTCGGTGACGAAGCAGCTGCCCTTGCGCCAGCCGTGGTCGATGTAATAACGCTCCAGATAGAGCGGATGGCAGTACAGCTCCGCCTCCACCTCGGCGGTGCGCATGTCCTCCACAATCGCGCGGCAACTGCTATGTGAAAAGCGCGTGCCCAGGTGCACCGTGTAGAGAAACCAGTTCACCTCGTCCACATCCGGCGCGATATAGGGCGGCTTGATGCCCTCGAACGACTTGATCTGCTCCTCGTACCAGTGCGTCACCTGTTTGCGCTTGTCGAGGATGGCACCGATGCGTTCGAGCTGCGCGATGCCCAGCGCAGCGGTCAGCTCGCTGATGCGCGCATTCAGCGGCAGCAGGCTGGAGATGCTGATCGAGTAGCGCTGGTCCGGCTGGCGGTCGCGCAGGTAACGCAGGCTGCGCGCAAAATCCAGATCGTCGGTAACGATCATGGCGCCCTCGCCGCAGCACAGCGCGGAAGGCTGCGAGAAATCGAAGATCGCGCAATCGCCGAAATTGCCCACGCGTGTGCCCTTGTAGCGCGAACCAATGGCCTCGCTGCTGTCCTCGATCAGGTACAGGCCATGCTGTTCCGCCAGCACGCGCAAGGCACCCCAGTCGGCCGGATGGCCATTGGTATTGCCTGCCAGAATCACTCTGGTCTTGTCCGTAATTTTCGCCGCGGCTTTTTCTGCTGCCAGCGTGCCAGACCAGTAGTCGATGTCGGCAAACACCGGCGTCGCCCCGGCCAGCGAAATTCCGCGCGCGATCTGGTGCCAGGAATGGCCGGAGGTGACGACCTCATCCTCGCCGCGCACGCCCCATGCTTCCAGGCACAGCCACAAGGCCAGCGTCGAGCCGGATACCGCCACCGCATGCTTGCGCCCCAGCCAGTCTGCAAAAAACTGCTCGAAGGTTTCGACCACCGTGCCCTGGCTCAGGCGCGGTGAACACAGGGCAGATTGGACCAGTTCCAGCTCGCGCTTGGAAATGTCCGGATCGGAAAGACGGATGAATTCCTCGCTCATGATGCGATCACCACGCCATCGGCCTGGTCCGGACTATCGGTGACGGCAATGCACACCGCGCTGCGATTGATCAGGTAGAGCTGGTAGCCGTCGCCGGCGAGATAGGGCTGGCCTTCCATGTCCTCCTGCGGGCAGCGCACGAAGGTGACCTCGGGAAACTTGCGCCGCAATTCCGCCACTAGCGGTTCGCCGCGCGCCAGCAGGTAGGCGACAGAAGACTGGATGGCGCTGAGTTGGGTTTCGTTCAATGGCATGATTTCACTCCCTGTTGATATGGCGCGCTTCCACGGTCACTGGCAGGCGCGTATCGGCCGCCATCTCCGGCAGCTCCAGCTGCCAGCCGTTGCCCAGCGTGACCACGCCGCCCCACATGCCTTCCTTTTCCGCGGCCACGATGGGCTCTTCCAGATCCTTTTTGGGCACGTAGATGGAGGCTTCCCCTTTGGCGTTCTTCCTGAGCATGACTTTCATGTGGTTTCCTTTTTATAAAACGGTTTGCGCGCAGTCCTGCCACGCCAGCTCCAGTGCGGCGGCGATAATGGCCCGGGTGGCCTGTTCGATTTCATCCTCGCTGCTGTAGCGCGACAGGGAAAAGCGCAGCGAGGCGCGCGCTGCCTGTTTATCCAGCCCCATCGCCATCAGCACGTGCGAGGCCTGGTTGCCGCCGGCCTGGCAGGCCGCCCCGCTGGAGGCGATGATGCCGGCGCGCTCCAGATGCACGAGCAGGGCTTCTGCATTCAATGTGCCGAACTGGATGTTGCTGGTGTTGCCCACGCGTGGCGCATGCCGCCCGTTGATGCGCGCGTGCGGCACGCTGTCGACGATCTGCTGTTCCATGCGCTCGCGCAGCCTGCCCAGGCGCTGCTGGTCGGCAACCTTCAGCAGCGTGGCAGCGACCCCCAGGCCCACGATACCCAGCGTGTTCTCGGTGCCGCCGCGGCGGTTGCGCTCCTGGCTGCCGAACAGCAGCGGCGGCAGGCTCAGCCCCTTACGCACCAGCAGCGCGCCTATGCCTTGCGGTGCGTGCAGCTTGTGGCCGGAAAAAGACAGCAGGTCGATTGCGCTGCTCTTCCAGTCGACTGGCAAGCGACCTACCGCCTGCACCGCATCGGTGTGGAACAGCGCGCCGCGCGCTTTGGCGATCTGCGCGATCTGCTCCACCGGGAAGATCACCCCGGTCTCGTTGTTTGCCCACATGATGGAAACCAGCGCGGTGTCGTCATTGATCGCACCATCCAGTTGATCCATGTCCAGCATGCCGTTGCCATCCACCGCCAGCAGCGTGACGGGATGGCCATGCTCCTGCAGCCAGCCCAGCAGTTTCAGGGTGGACGGGTGCTCCACAGCACTGCTCACGACATGGCGGCGCGCGCCGCTGACGCGCAAGGCGCCGAGGATGGCCTGGTGGTTGGCTTCCGTCGCGCTGCCAGTAAACACCAGCTCGGCGGGTGTCGCTCCCAGTGCAGATGCAACACGCTGGCGCGCCGCCATCACCCGCTCGCCGGCGCGCTGTCCCAGCGCATTCTTGCTGGAAGGGTTGCCGTATTCCTGCTCCAGCAGGGGCAGCAGCGCGGCGCTGACTTCAGGCGCGAGGCGGGTGGTGGCGTTGTTGTCCAGGTAAATCAATTTCCTTCTCCGGGAGCCGTCGCGAGCAGATGGATTGTCATGCAGCAGGCTCTCATGGCCAGAACACCCGCTCGTCATCGGGGAGCAGAATGGCCAGCGCATCGTTCAAGGTATCGGTCACGCTGTGCAGCACCCAGGTGCTGTACTGGTGATCCTTGCGATACAGCAACCAGTGCGGCCGGAAAAACTTGAGCAGGGCGATGTCGATGATGCCGCCGCCCGGTTCCACATTGCGTGAACAGCACGGGCTCTCGATGCGGTAGCCTCGATCCTCAACGTCGAGCACGACCCGCGGCACCACGTAGCGATAGCGCTCGCGCCGCTCTAGCGCACGCTCGATGCGTTTGCAGTCGAACGGATTGGGGTGGGGGGGCAGGGCAGTGGCGGGCTGCATGGCAGACTCAGGCACGCTCGATCTCGTATTCCAGACAGCCGATCACCTTGCCATCCGCAAATTCGACGATGTACACCGGCGTGTTTGATTCCTCGTGCATGCCGGTCTGCACCACCTCGCCCTTGCTGCCCCCGGCGACCAGGAGCGCATCCTCCGGCATGTCCGGGTAGCTGCCGTCGTTGACGAGGTCAGCCACGGCCACTACCGCCTGCCCCCACTGGAATTTAGGTTCCCTGATGTCCAGCATCTTCATCCTCGCTTTCTGCCTGATCTTCAAAGGCGGTCAACTCGCGCGAGCGCATGCCGACCATGTTGCCGCGCTCGTAGAAATCCACACCGTAGATGTAGTACTGCTGCAGGAAGGTGCCAATGCTGGCGACGTAACCCACATCGCCTTTCTGCACCAGCAGCTCGCCGATCTCCTTGCCGCGGAAGGTACCGTCGTTGCGGATATTGAAGCGCGACACCACCTTGGCGCCATAGTCGTACAGCGGCGGCCCGTCCAGTTCGACGATATTGCTGTCGCGGCTAATTTTGGCCATACATCCTCCGCGGTTCTGGCTCGTCATTCATTTTTTTTTCCAGCAGCCGCATCAGCGCCGCCTCGCGCACCATTTCATCCTCGTCCAGCGCCAGCTCCTTCAGGTAGGCTCCGTCGATGCGCAGGGCGAGTTCGTAGCGCACGCGCCAGTCTGGATCGCGGCGCATGGTGTGCAGATGCTGTTGCGGCAAACGCCGCACTACCTTCAGCCGCACCGCCGCATCCGGGTCACCGCACAGTGCCTGCAGCAGGTCGAGGTCGATGCGCTCGGCCACAGCCATGCGTACGCTGCTGTCCGGGTCGTGCAGCATCTGGCGCAACATGCTCTTGCTGATGCGCTTGGCCACCACCGTGCGCACGTAGTAATCGGAGTCGTGCATCATCCTGCCCAGCTCGTGCTGAGGCATGCGGTAGGCAACGCGGATGCGCACCTCGCGATCCGGGTCGTGGCTCATGGTGTGCAACTGACCCTGTGGCAGGCGCAGCGCCACCATGCTGCGCACGGTCTCGTCCGGGTCGCTGCGCATGCGGGAGAGGTGGAAGATGTCCACATATTTGGTAGCCACAGCACGCACTTCGAAATAGGGATGCATCATGTAGTCCAGCGCCAGGCCGGGATGAGTTCCGAAGAAACGGTCGATGCGCTTGGCGTAGCGGTCGTGCACGCAGGCATGGCGTGGCTTGCACTGCCCCCTGGCGAGCAGGTCGGTGTGGGCGCATTGCGCACATTCGACCTGCTGGCCTTGCCAATCGACGGTTTCGACGGGGTCGCTCATTGCTGGCGTGTGCCTCAGTGTTTGCGCTGGATGCTGGCGATGCTCACACTGGCCGTCTGCGGAGCACCCGCAGACGAACCGGAGCTGCTGCAGCCGCAGGCTTGCGCGTTGGGATTGATGAAGCTCAGCCCGCTTGACATCGGCGTATCGGCAAAGTCCACCGTCACCCCTTCCAGCAGGATGCGGCTCTCGGCCGGCAGGAAGACCTTCACGCCGTTGCTGACCAGCACTGCATCGCCTTCCAGCGGGGCCTGCTCCACGGTGAAGCTGGAGTTGAAGCCGGAGCAGCCGCCGGGCGTGACCACCAGGCGGAAACCCGCACCGGCATCGCCGCCGTTGAAGCGGATCATGCGCTTGATGAAACCTTCTGCCTGGGGAGTGATGGTGACGTTCATGCGTTCCTCCTAGGCGGCGACGTAACGCGGATAGCTCTTGTCGATGATCACCGTGTTCTCCACCGGGCAGGCGGCAACGCACTGAGGATCATCGTAGTGGCCGATGCACTCGGTGCATTTCTCCGGCTTGATCACGAAAGTGCCGTTCTTCTCCACGATGGCGACATTGGGGCATTCCGGTTCGCAGGCGGAGCAGGCGGTGCATGAGGAAGAGACGATTTTGTAAGCCATGGTATTTCTCCTTTGATAAAAAAATTGATCAGGCCGCGAGATAGGCGCCCTGGCGGATGCTGGCGTCGCCGCGTGCCTGGTGTGCGATCTCGCCGCGTGCGATGCGGCTGCGGTAGTCGTTGAACCAGCCGAGCAGGCTGTGCTCGATGAACTCGTGCGCGAACCGGTCTACCGGCTCGATGCCCGCCGCCTTCAGCTCATCGCGCGGGCAGGCGCCGATCTTGGCCACCAGCACCGCGTGGCAGTCGTTGATGGCATTGACGATGGAAGGCAGCTGCTCGTCCTCGCCATAGCCGCCCTGGCAATACAGGTCCACGCGGCGATGGCCGATAAAGGCGGTAGTGATGTTGCCCTTGCTGGCATCGATCTCGTAGATCTGGAACTCGGTGGCATGGCCGAAGTGCTGGT
>DATDDN010000126.1:0-3809 GCA_036523795.1 Gallionellaceae bacterium
GGGGCGCAATGGTACAATGCGCGGCTTTCCGCCCCGCTATAACCCCACGTTCTCAATATCCATGTTTCCTTCGAGCCAGAACATCCAGGAATTCGATGCCGAGCTGTGGCAGGCCATGCGCTCTGAGCTTCAGCGCCAGGAAGATCACATCGAGCTGATCGCCTCGGAAAACTACACCAGCCCGGCGGTGATGGAGGCGCAAGGCAGCCAGCTCACCAACAAGTACGCCGAAGGGTACCCCGGCAAGCGCTACTACGGCGGCTGCGAGTACGTGGACATCGCCGAGCAGCTGGCGATCGACCGCGCCAAGGCGCTGTTCGGCGCGGAATATGCCAACGTGCAGCCGCATTCCGGCTCGCAGGCCAACCAGGCCGTATACGCTTCGGTGCTCAAGCCCGGCGACACCATCCTCGGCATGAGCCTGGCCCACGGCGGCCACCTCACCCACGGTGCCAGCGTCAACATCAGCGGCAAGCTGTACAACGCCATCACCTACGGCCTCAACGACAAGGAAGAGATCGACTACGACGCGGTGCAGAAGCTGGCCAATGAGCACAAGCCCAAAATGATCGTGGCCGGTGCATCGGCCTATGCACTGGTGATCGACTGGAAGCGCTTCCGCCACATCGCCGACAGCGTGGGTGCCTACCTGTTCGTGGACATGGCGCACTACGCCGGCCTGGTGGCTGCAGGCTACTACCCCAATCCGGTGGGCATCGCCGACTTCGTCACCACCACCACCCACAAGACGCTGCGCGGCCCGCGCGGCGGCCTCATCATGGCGAAGGCAGAACACGAGAAGGCGCTCAACTCCGCCATCTTCCCCTCGCTGCAAGGTGGCCCGCTGATGCATGTGATCGCAGCCAAGGCGGTGGCGTTCAAGGAAGCAGCCAGCCCCGAATTCAAGGCCTACCAGCGCCAGGTGGTGGACAACGCGCGCGTGATGGCCAAGGTGCTGACCGAGCGCGGCGTGCGCATCGTATCCGGCCGCACCGACAGCCATGTGTTCCTGGTGGACCTGCGCGCCAAGAAGCTGACCGGCAAGGATGCCGAAGCCGCACTGGGCCGCGCGCACATCACCGTGAACAAGAACGCCATCCCCAACGACCCGGAGAAGCCCTTCGTGACCTCCGGCATCCGCATCGGTTCGCCGGCGATGACCACTCGCGGCTTCAAGGAGCTGGAAGCAGAGAAGCTGGCCAACCTGATCGCCGACGTGCTGGACGCGCCGAACGACGACAAGGTGATCGAGCGCGTAGTGGGCGAAGTGAAACAGCTGACTGCGAAGTTTCCGGTGTACGGTAACTAAATGCGAGAAGGGAGAAGAGGGAAGGGGAGCAGCCAACCCCCACCCTTCTCCCTTCCCTCTTCACTTTTTCAGTATGAAATGCCCCTTCTGTAAACATCCAGACACCCAGGTGGTGGATTCGCGCGAAAGCGACGAAGGGGACAGCATTCGCCGGCGCCGGCGTTGCCTGAAGTGCGACAAGCGCTTCACCACCTACGAGACGGTGGAGTTGCGCATGCCGCAGGTGGTGAAGCAGAACGGCATGCGCAGCGAGTTCGATGTCGACAAGCTGCGCACCAGCTTCACCCGCGCGCTGCACAAGCGCCCGGTGTCCACCGAGCTGGTGGATGCGGCGGTGGATCATGTGGTGCAGAAGGTATTTGCCTTCGGCGAACGCGAGATCGGCTCGCGCCAGATCGGCGAGATGGTGATGAAGGAACTGCTCAAGCTGGACAAGGTCGCCTACATCCGCTTTGCCTCGGTGTACAAGAGCTTCCAGGATGTGGGTGACTTTGCCGAGGCGGTGGACGCGGTGCGTCAGTCGCCCAAGCCACGCGCCGGGGCAAAGCGCAAATGACATGCTGACACCGCACGACAGCCAGTGGATGGCGCAGGCGCTGCAGCTGGCCGAGCGCGGCTTGTACAGCACCAGCCCCAATCCGCGCGTCGGCTGCGTGCTGGTAAAAGATGGCAAACAAGTTGGCTCCGGCTGGCACGTCAAGGCGGGCGAACCACATGCGGAAGTGCATGCCCTGCGCGAAGCGGGCGCTGCTGCACAAGGCACGACTGCCTACGTCACGCTGGAGCCATGCAGCCACTACGGGCGTACGCCGCCCTGTGCCGATGCGCTGATGGCGGCGGGTGTGGCGCGCGTGGTGGTGGCGATGCAGGACCCCAATCCGCTGGTGGCAGGGCAGGGCATTGCGCGTCTGCGCGCAGCCGGCATTGTGGTGGATTCCGGCCTGATGGAAGCGCCGGCGCGCGAATTGAATCTCGGCTTCGTCAAGCGCATGACACAGGGCTTGCCCTGGCTGCGCAGCAAGATCGCGATGAGCCTAGACGGCCGCACCGCGCTGCACAACGGCGTAAGCCAGTGGATCACCGGCGCTGAAGCACGGCGCGACGGCCATCGCTGGCGTGCGCGTTCCTGCGCCGTGCTCACCGGCATCGACACCGTGCTGGCCGACGACGCCCAGCTCAGCGTGCGCGACGTGGGAACCCCGCGCCAGCCGCTGCGCGTGGTGCTCGACAGCCTGCTGCGCCTGCCGCACACGGCGCGCATCCTGCAGGGCGGCAAGGTGCTGGTGTATACCGCAAGCAGTGATGCAAACAAGATCGCAGTGCTGCGGCAGGCCGGCGCCGAGGTGGTGGTGCTTGCAGGTGCACGGGGTCAGGTCGATCTGCCGGCTTGCCTGAGTGACCTGGCGGCGCGCGGCCTGAATGAAGTGCTGGTGGAAGCCGGGCGTACGCTGAACGGTGCGCTGCTGCAGGCTGGCCTGCTGGACGAGCTGATCGTGTACCTGGCGCCGCAGCTGCTGGGTGATGCGGCGCGCGGCATGGCTGCACTGGGCGAGCTGACCGCGCTGGAGCAGCGCGTGGAGCTGGCGTGGCAGGATGTGCGCCAGGTGGGCAAGGATTTGCGCGTCATCGCACGCATACAGAAAAATCAGGATTGAACTGGAGGTAGTGAATGTTTACTGGCATCGTGGCTGACATCGGCACCATCATCGAGCGCAGGGAGCGCGAAGGCGGCGTGCGCCTGCGCTTTGCCACCAACACGCTGGATATGGCCGATGTGCAGATCGGCGACAGCATTGCCGCCAACGGTGTATGCCTGACCGTGATCGCATTGGAGGGCAAGAGCTACACCGTCGACGTGTCGCGCGAGACGCTGAACTGCACGGTGGGGCTGGAGCAGGAGGGCGCGCACGTCAACCTGGAGAAGGCGCTGCGCCTGGCCGACCGCCTCGGCGGTCATCTGGTCAGCGGCCATGTGGATGGCGTGGGCGAGGTGGTGGAGTTCGCTGACCTGGGCGAGAGCTGGCGCCTCACCATCCGTGCGCCGCAGCAGCTGGCCAAGTACATTGCGGTGAAGGGCTCGATCACGGTCAACGGCGTCAGCCTCACCGTCAACCAGGTGGACGGCACTGCATTCAGCCTCAACCTGATTCCGCATACGCTGGAGATGACCAACCTGAAAGAACTGAAGGCCGGCGCGCGGGTCAATCTGGAGGTGGATCTGATCGCGCGTTACGTTGAGCGTATGATGACGGCGGAGAAACAGGGTTTGTAAACCGCTGGGTGATATACCATCCAGCTGACGGAACTATTCAACAGCAACAGGAACGACATGACAGGCATCTCCCCGATACAGGAAATCATTGAAGAAATTCGTGCCGGCCGCATGGTCGTGCTGGTGGACGAGGAAGATCGCGAGAACGAGGGCGATCTGGTGTTTGCCGCCGAATTCGCCACGCCGGAAAAGATCAATTTCATGGCCAAGCACGGCCGCGGCCTGATC